>NZ_WHOC01000090.1:0-6534 GCF_013141785.1 Paenibacillus germinis | reverse complement strand
GACGAAAGCACGTTTCGCGGGTTGTTGAAAACCATGACATGGAGCCACCTCATTCAACTGGTTGCAATCAATCAGGAACTGCTTCGCCGCAAAGCGAGGCTAGAGGGCAAACGGCTTATTTGGATCGACATTGACGACACGGTCATCACGCTCTTCGGAGAGCAGGAAGGCGCGACGAACGGCTACAACCCTCGCTACCACGGACGTCCTTCATACAAGATTCGCGTCGCTTTTGTAGCAGGAACGGGAGAACTCATCCACCTGCACCTGAATCCAGGCAACACGAACGGCATGAAAGACTTCCTCTCATTTATCAAAGAAGTCGAAGCCTTGCTTCCGCCTGAATATATCATCGAAGGCATTCGCGCCGACTGCGGATTTGCCGACCCGGCGGTGATGGAATACGCCGAAGAAAAGGGCTGGCTCTACATCTTCAAATTACCGAAGAAGGCTACAGTAAAGAAAGCGATCGCCTACATGGAGCAGCATCCGCGGTTCTGGGAAACGCTCGCCGAGCATGAGAAGAGCATTCAATTCGCCGCAGAGAACGAGCACTGGGCAGCAGCTGACATCCAGATTGTGCAGTCCAGTTGGGACAAGGCGCGTCGCTGCGTCATCTATCGGGACGCGATCCAAACTGAGCAAACCACCGCTGACCAACTGACGATGGCTCTGACACTCTATTCCTATCAGGCGATCGTGACGAATACGGAAGACAAACCGCTGCCGCTGCTGCGCTCCTATAATCAGCGGGCGAACATTGAGAATCGCATTGACGATTTGAAAGACGGCTATGCCGTTGAACAGAACAGCCAGCATCGGATGCTGAACAATCTGTTGTTCAGTTGGATCAAAGCCATCGCGTATAATTTAATTGTCTGGTTCAAACAGACGCTGATGCCGGAGAACATGCAGCGCTACGAAGTGAAAACAATCCGCCGGGTCGTGCTGAAGGTGCCAGGTAATCTAGTTGGATCCGGTCGATATCAACACATCCGATTGGCGGCGTATCCACAGCTTCAGGATATCGTGATGACGATGCAGCATAAGCTCCGAGCATTTGCTGAGCGACTACGACCGGACGACCCGAGAGCGGCCTGACCGGATTACTAGCAAACCGAGGTACGGCATCCCCCTGTAAAAAGACAGGCTTCTTTGGGTTGCCTGAAAAAGTGAGTAACGTTCAGTCCAATAACACAGCCCCTATCTCGATCCGCCTAGACTTGCGATCCTAGCTGCAAAATGTGGGCTATTCAAGATTTATATCCGTATAATCCCATTTTTAAGTTATCCACATTCCGAATTCATGTTCAATGCAGATAAAACTTATGATTCGATGGTTGATTTAAATTTTGCTTCTCCGCCTTATGCTGCACCTGGTGGCACGGTATATGTATCTGGTTCCTATGATATTTATTATTCACAAGGCAATGACTGGGGTACTGGCAACTACAATTGTTTTAATGTCTTGGATTCTTTAGCAGTGTCGTATAATTTCGACTCATTGGCTTCTGTGGGTGGTTCTTATTGGGAAGATTTGCATGGTAACAAGGTAGCCACTCAGCAAGCCAGATCAACAACAGGACAAACGTATATTAGCTCAAGTGAAGATTCTTATCCTAACCGCGAAGAGAAGGTTGCTTATGAAGTCGCTACAGCCGTCCTTGCCAAATGGACCGTCTTGCAAAACGATTACGCGGTAACGAATGCATCTGTACCCGTAATGTCTACGTTGGAAGCAGAGAATGCTGTACCTATTTCAACGAATTCCGGAGGGGTATACAAATACACAGATGTTGCGGCTTCAGGCGGAGCTGGAATGGGGAGTATCAATAGTCTCAATGATGCCATTGTTTTCCAAGGCGTTGCCGGTGGTCCAAGTCTTGATATCCGCTATGCAGCAGGCTCAAATCTACAATTAAGCTTGTATATCAATGGTGTATTTTCACAGAAGGTCAATTTTACGTCTACAGGTGGATTCTCAGGCACATATAATACCAAACGGGTGTACGTTATCATTCCTTCCAATTCAACCGTAAAGCTTCAGTACGACACAGGAGATTTTATAGGTATCAACCTTGATTATATAACAGTAGGCACTCCTGTTAACGATGATGCTGCAGGTGTAACGTACACAGGAACATGGACGGATAATAATTCAGCTACCAATCGGTTTAATACTGACGAGCATTATACAAAAACGACTGGTGCAAGCGTCACCTTTACTTTTACAGGGTCGTCCGTCACATGGATAGGGGTACGGAATACAAATAGAGGAAAAGCCAATGTTTATATTGATGGTGTTTTACAGGCCGTTGTAGACCAGTAACGCTTGCTATCGAGTCGTTCTCGCCGAATAAGGGGACCAAGCTTGCGACATTTGCGGCTCGCTGTATTGAGAACGAGATCCTTATGCATCTGCGTTCGCTTAAGAAAACGCGCAAAGATGTGTCTTTGCATGATCCCATCGGAACGGACAAAGAGGCGAATGAAATTACTTTAATCGACATCCTTGGCACGGAGGCCGACGATGTCGTAGATAAGGTTCAGCTGAAGATAGAGAAGAGCAAAATCTATCGCAATCTGGAGATATTGGACGATCGAGAGAAGGAAGTCGTCGTTGGCCGGTTTGGGTTGGAGCTTGGCGGGGAAGAGCGGACGCAGCGAGAGATTGCGAAGGAGCTAGGGATTAGCCGCTCCTATGTGTCGAGGATTGAGAAGCGGGCGCTCATGAAGCTGTATCATGAATTTTATAAGGCGAAGAGGTAAGGATATGAATCAGATACTTCATTTATTTGGACTTAGTGTAAGTAATGGAGGTGAAGGTTATGATGTTAATCCATATCGAGAATGCCAGTAAATACTATACGATGGGCGAGGAAACGATTAAAGCGTTAGATGACGTCTCGTTAGATATTGATCATGGAGAATTCGTGGCCATCATGGGACCCTCCGGTTCCGGCAAATCCACACTGATGAACATTATCGGATGTTTGGATATTCTAGATAAAGGTTTCTATGACCTGGATGGTCAAGCAATAAATGTACTTAAGGATTCTGGGCTTGCTGAGATTCGTAATCGGAAGATTGGTTTTGTTTTGTAAAGCTTCAGCTTACTTGAGATTAAATGCATATGAAAACGTGGAACTGCCGTTGATTTATCGGGGGATGAGCAAGAAAGAGAGGGAGCCGCTTGTCATGCAAGCGTTAGAAGAGGTGGATCTAGTTGATCGCAGGCGCCATCTGCCTTCGGAGCTATCCGGTGGGCAGAAGCAACGCGTTGCTTCTGCCCGGACTATATCCGGAGATCCGGCAATTATTCTGGCGGATGAGCCTACGGGAGCGCTTGATTCGAAGACGGGCGCGGAGATTTTGGACATTTTCAAAAGGTTGAATTATCAGAGCAGGACGATCATTTTGATTACGCATGACCTGGAGATTGCGAAGCAGGCAAAACGTGTTGTGCATTTTCGGGATGGGCGGTAGAGTGAAGTTGTATAGGTATGATAATAAAGACCGGGACTCCGAATGGGGTGCCGGATAGTTGTTTATACACTTAGACATCGAGATTAAAGTAAACATGCTGTTAAGGCTAAGATATGGCCTTTGTCAAAAAAGAAGCACCTCGGTATGATGGGTTTGTCTACAGGTTAACACCTAACACCATCAAGGAGTCGCTATACAATGAAGTTTAAACAATCACTAGGACAAAATCAATGTATTGAAAGAATCACCACATCTCACTTGGTTGTAGGCATAGATATGGCCAAGGAGACACACGTAGCGCAAGCCACGAATTACCGAAGAATCGTACTCACTACAAAGCATCTTGCATTTAATAATGCAATTGAAGGGTTTAAAAAGCTGCAACGATGGTTGCTTGGCCTTCATCAAAAGCACCATTTAGATAAAGTAATCATATGTATGGAGCCGACGGGCAGGGGATAATTATGCTTTTGCGATGATAAAAAGGAAGATGGATCATTGATTGGTAATATGAGCATGGGAGTATCTCAAAAGCATAAACGTGCTGAACTTGCTTACTGGGTAGGTCAACCATTTTGGGGGCAAGGTTTTGCAACAGAAGCTGCTCGTAGGATCATTCAATTTGGGTTTGAAGATTTAGACTTAAATCGCATTTTTGCCGCTGCAATGACAAAAAATCCTGGGTCATATAAGATAATGAGAAAAATCGGTATGAAAGAAGAAGGCACTTTCCCTCAGCATGTATTGAAGTGGGGAGTCTACGAAGATTTAGTGTTTTACGGAATGGTCAAATCAGATTATTTAAGAGAAGGCTTGTTAAGCTAACGGATAACGATAGTCCCATTAAACAACCAGGACGAGGCTGCCGGTAAGATTCGGCGGCCTCGTTAAGCTAAGGGGCAGGATAGTTGAAATACAGAATATGTAAGTTGTTACCCCGAATAGCTGTTGCCAACGAAATTGGGAAAGGTCAACTTATCGGAATTCCTTTTGCCCATTCCGAAAGCAAGTTCTATACGCATTTGACTTTTTCTAAGCAAAAATGGATGGCAGTCGAAGGCGCTTCTGGCTTTGTGGAGCTTCTAGGCGGTCATATATCGAAATGATTGAAGTATAGTATCAATTCCTATCGATAACTCCTGTGTTAAGGTCTGTGGTACATTGAATTCAAGAATAACGACAACCCCACTGGAGGTAACCCAAATGACAACTCAAGCTTACATTGGCGAATACGGCTCGGTTTTTCTAATACCACCAAAAAGAGGGGATTATACCATCAAGCCAGTAAATGGATTCCATTTGTTCGCTAAGAATGATTTTCTTATTGATAGGGTAAGTTGGTTAAAAAGATTTTAAGGAGGGCTTTAAATGGTTACGTGCTACCTAAAATATGTTATTGATCCTTATAAAGTAAATGAATTCGAAGAATATGGTAAGATGTGGATTCGATTAGTTAATAAATTGGGTGGAACACATCATGGCTATTTTCTTCCACATGAGGGTGCTAATAATATCGCTTATGCCTTATTCACATTCTCAAGTCTAGCGGCGTATGAAGCGTATCGAGGAAAAATGCTTTTAGATTCAGAATGTCAAGAAGCATATAAATTTGCAGAGGATACTAAATGTATTTTAAGTTATGAGAGAAGCTTTATGCGTCCTGTACTCGAATAATATATCTAACTTATCACTGAATTCAACAGTACCCGACCGGTGCTTATGACTGAATCGTTGAATAACGGGACACCACAGTGGAGTAGCTTGCTTTGGGTAGCTCCTCTTTTAGTTTATTGAAGTAACGGGCAGGTTAATTATATGTTGTTTGATAATAAAGTTGTTTAAAACAGCTGCAGAAAACGCAGAAAACCCGGCCTTAGTTGTTGGCCGGGTCAGAAATAAAGTTGTTTAAAAATCCGAATATTTCGTTGACTAATTTATTTTTAGAACTTGATTTTATCCAGTTCATAAATTAATCCGGATGCAATAATACTTCCGGTAAGACCTTCCAACACATTCCGAATAGTGGAGAAAGATTCTTGGAGAATGTTTTTTTTCGGTCCTGCTTTCAATTGTGTATTAATCGCCATGATTTCACTATCCAGCTTCTGTCTCTTTTCCCCATCCAGCTTAAGTTGACCCAAATGCTCGGTTAAACTCGCAACGAATTCACGGACAGCATCCATATTCATTTCTGAGCTCATCATAGATTGTTGGGAATGAACCGTGTCTTGCTGGATCTGATTGTGATTGCCATGGATATTATAAATGGTATAATTTTGCTTTTGTGCTTCTTCTTTCTCATGCATTGAAAAACTCACTCCTTCCCCTAAAATGCCATCTTCCTCAAGCTTTATAGACCATTCGAGAATAATATTTCGTACATAATGGACAATCTGTTCAGCTTGGGATTTTCCAAAATGTAGAGCGAATTTAGTATCAAATTGTGTTAATTCTGAAAGCTGTTCCTGAATGGAATGTGGCAACGGCATCATTAACGTGCTTCCAGAGGTTGTTTTAAGTAATTGTTCAATCTCCGGTATAGATTGAGATATTTTGTTTTGACTGATGATGTCCAATATGTCTGCATTAATAATCACTGGAATCCAACCATTGTAAGGGTTCCACGCTTTTACTTCCCCACGTATGATCCGGTATTCAGGAAGTTGGTTATAAGGAACGTTGTAACTGTTCAGTTCATCATGTATCCACGTCTCAAGTTCACCAACTTTAAGCTTTTTCGCTACTACATATGCCTTTCTAAGAAGCGCTGATACACCCGTTTTTTCGTCATATGCTTCTCTCTGTAATTCAAGAACTAGTGAATCCATATGATCCTCCAATATATAGCATTTACATTATATTACATCATTTATCAATTATAGTATACGTGCGATTGTTAGCTGCAAGTTTATTGAGTTAGCTGCTCGGTTTGACAATATTGAGCTAACGGGTAACGAGAGTTCAATAAAAACATGAAAAGGCAGCCAGCCCAAGGTGGATTGGTTGCCTTTTCTCAAGTAACGGGCAGAGCGCGCCTAGCCAAGCTAG
>NZ_WHOC01000089.1:0-200151 GCF_013141785.1 Paenibacillus germinis | reverse complement strand
AGCACTCACTGAAAGCGCGATTTTCGCGCTTATTTATATACCCTGACATAATGCTGTCAGGGTATTTGCTGTATGATAAAGGTAACACTTGAAATGACGCAAGAAAAGCTAAAAAAAGGAGACGATTCTATGACTCATCCTGCAATACAAATGTACGATTACCACGTATGGGCGAACCAAACTATGCTGAATCGATTAAAAGAACTTCCACAGGACGTATATAATAAAGAGATTCAAAGCGTTTTTTCTACAATATCGAAGGCGATCGCTCATATTTACCTGGTGGATGCGTGTTGGTTAGACATTATTTCCGGTAAAAGCATGAGGGAAGCAATGGCCGATTCAGCTCAATTGACTGCTGGCGTAGAGTCGAAAGGCATTGAGGAAATGGAGAAGATGTACGTCCAGATATCAGAGCAGTTTAAGACACTTTTGAACCAACAGGAAAATATGGAGAAGAGGATTATGCTAGATAATCCTTATACGAGACCGCGTGATACCAGCTTATCTGAAATGGT
Organism: Paenibacillus germinis; assembly: GCF_013141785.1. Taxonomy (NCBI): domain Bacteria; kingdom Bacillati; phylum Bacillota; class Bacilli; order Caryophanales; family Paenibacillaceae; genus Paenibacillus; species Paenibacillus germinis. The sequence continues at coordinate 199,633 of NZ_WHOC01000089.1, read as the reverse complement.
TCTGCAGGTCGTCAATCACGCAACCTATCATCGCGGTAATATTACAGCTATGCTGCGTCAAATGGGGCATACATCCGTGATGACCGAGTATGCGCTTTATTGGTACTCCTAAACATAAAACGGCTCTGTCGCAGTGGATGCGAACAGGGCCTTTTTGAGCTAATAACCTTAATTCATAGATGTTCCTTCAGTGAAAATTTGGAAAGATACGCCGAACTTGTCGGTAACTTGTCCATACGCAGGGCTAAAATGAGTCTCTTGGAGCTCCATGATTACTCGACCGCCTTGCTTCAAAGCTTCATAAAACTGCTTTGATTTCTCCGCGTCTTTTGATGTAATACAGATGGTTACGTTTTCTCCCTTTTGAACGGTTTGGCCCGGAAATGTGTCGGATAGCATCAGGCTGGATTCACCAACTTGCAGCATCGCGTGTCCGACGAGTTCCATAGCTTCTGACGGTAAAGGAAAATCAGGGTTCGCCGGCATCTCACCGAAAGATTGAGAAAAAAGAACTTGGGCACCTAATGCTTTTTCGTAAAATTGAATAGCTTCCTTCGCATTGCCTTCCATTACTAGATAGGGGGTTAATCTCACTGTCATTATAAATGCCTCCTTGGTTTTCACACGAAAATAGGTTACCTCTTATTATTACCATATTTTCATCAAAAAATAAAGAACATTTGTTCGTATTCGAGAAAATCACACCGTTTCCTCCCGCATATTGAAAAAGCTGCCCTCCTTCATGATTTTCCCTCATGTCGAAAATAAGCATCCTATACTATAATAAAATAGATGAAGTCCGTATTCTCACAACACGAAAGGTGATGGAGACACCCATGAACAAGTCTCGAGTGTGGTCGCCAATTCAAAAAATATTCCATTCCTTCTCTTTAAAACAAAGAATATGGCTTACATTTGTTGTTCTGATCACCTTAGGTCTTATGGCAACGGGCAGTATTGCTTATTTGATCGCTTCAAAGGAGATTCAGCGTAATGCCCTGCAGTCTAGTCAAGATACCGTTAATCAATCGGCGCAAATCGTGAATGAACGGTTGAAGAACATTGGTATTGCCATAAGGGCGTTGATGTTCAGCGATGCTTTCAAACAATTAATGAAGGATGTACAAACGAATGATAGATCTAGCTACTATAAGTCATTGACCTCCTTGCAGTATGTTTTTTCCCAGGTGAAATTCAATGATTCAATGATTGATAGCATTCTGATCGCCACGCCGATCGGAGATTTTTATCCGACCTCCAGTGTGCGGAACACGGCGAATTCATTTTATAAATCGGAGATGTATGAGCACTTCAAGCAACTGAATCGTGGCTTCTGGAGTCAAGGGCATGTCGATCCCTTTTTTACAGGCAAGCAAAGGGTAATATCGCTCGTTACAGAAGGCGTTGGCGAAGACTCTTTCATGGTCTATGAACCTACCAATGTATACGTCGTAGTCAATGTGAAAGAAGATGACCTACGGGATCTCTTTATGGAGAATTTGACCAAAACGAATAAACAATATTATTTCATCGATGCCAAAGGAGAAGATGTGAATTACGCGGATAGGACGAGTAATGACCATTTTATTCAAAAGCCCGCATTTTTTGAGCAATTAAGTGATCAAATGAAAGGTTCTTTTTTTTACTCGAATGATAAAAAGGACTACTTAGTTAACTATTCGCGACTGGATGTAAAGGACGATTGGATGATTGTCAGTGTTCAAGCGAAGGATGACTTATTGGCCAAATTAAATGGGATTAAAAGAGCCACCACCTATGTGATTATCGGGTTTATTATTTTATCGCTATTCATAACGAATAATTTAACCTATCTACTTTTAAAACCGCTATACAGACTTCAAAAGCTGATGAAGCGAGTGGAAGAGAATGATCTTTCTGTTCGTTTTGAAAGCGTTTATAAGGATGAGGTATCCCAGGTAGGGTTCCGTTTTAACCGGATGCTGGACGAAATCAAACAGCTGATTGAAGATGTGAAGAACCGTGAGCGCGATAAGAGGAAGGCTGAAATTAAGGCGCTATCGGCCCAGATGGACCCGCATTTTTTCTATAATACGCTGAATACCATTTACTGCAAATCAGTTTTGGGCGAAAACGACGACGTGAACGAAATGATCCTGGCGCTGTCGCAAATGTTCCAATTAAGCCTTAGCGGCGGGCGCGATCTGATTACACTGGGTGATGAGTTGGAGCATGTTCGTCAATATTTGGCCATTCAGCAAAGGTCCTATGAGAATTTGTTCGTGTGCCAATTCGAGGTGGAACCGGAGCTACTTACATGCTTGGTACCGAAGATTATGATTCAACCACTTGTTGAAAACTGTATTTTACACGGTTTTAAAGATATGACATCAGGAGGGGACATTCAGATTAGCGCTTGTACCGAAGGGGACTGGCTGCATATAACGGTGGAAGACAACGGACAGGGGCTAGTGCCGGAGAAGCTCCTTCAGGGTATTGTTCACCCTACAACGTCCAAGCATGGCTACGCGCTGCGCAATATTTATACCCGCTTACAGCTGTATTTTGGCGATCAACAGCGAATGGAGATCACCAATAACGACTTAGGGGGAGCACGAATTGAACTATGGATCCCAAGCTATGAAGGAGAGGAGGATTTCCATGAACATGAACCGACCGGTTAAACTATGTGTCGTTGATGATATCCGAAGCGTTGTGGACATGATTACGAAGAAGATCCCTTGGCACGAACACGGCATCGAAATCGTGGGAAGCGCGACCAATGGTGAGGAAGGGTTGTCGGTCATTCGTGAAAGCTTGCCTGATATTATTCTAACCGATATTCGGATGCCCAAGATGGACGGATTAGAGATGACACGCAGTATATTAGAGGTGCTGCCTAACAGTAAGGTCATTATTTTAAGTGCTTATACGGATTTTGATTATGCTCAAAAAGCCATTCAATATGGCGCGCTTGATTATGTGAAAAAACCTTTCTCCGTTGATCAAATCGTGAAAGCCGTTGTGAAAGCCAAAGAAGTATGGGAGCAGGAAAATCTTAGCCGTAAGCACGTGCTTGGGCTTCAGCAGAAGATCAAAGAAAGTATGCCAGCTCTGCGGCAGGAATACTTATCTCTGCTCGTCCATCATCAAACCAGTGAAGCGGAGTTGGCTAGATTGTCGGACTTCCTGGACATTAATGAACTGAATCCTCCCTTTGTGGTGATGACGATTCAGATCGATCAGTTCACGGACAAGTACGGCGAGGTCCCTGTTAAGGAGCTTGAGCTTGCACGGTTCTCTCTGCAAAATATCGTGGAGGAAACGATTTCCTTCTATACGACGGCTGTCGTGTTCAGGGAAGCGTTTAATCGATACATTTGCATTTTGAATATGGAGTCTGACGAGTTTCTGGTTGAAATTGCAGATCACTGCTGTGCAAATATCGCGAGACACACCAAGTTCACGATTTCAATTGGCATCGGTCAAAGAGTGAGTGCGGTGCAGGAGCTTCCGAAAAGCTATCAGCAGTCGCTAAGCGCGTTGTCGTATCATTTCTATACAGGAGGCAATGGTGCGTTCAGTTACAACGCCGATTCGCCAGATCTCCCCGTGGAGTGGATTTATACCGAGGATAGCGAGAATGAGTTTCTGTTCGCTTTCCGTTCAGGTAATTTGGATAAATGTGTGGAATGGGCGAAGGGTATTTTCAACGAGATGGGCAAGGCGTCTGTTTTGCCTGAGCCTGGTGTCGTCGAACGTTTGCTGCAAGGACTAGTATTACGGATGTTACGAGTACTCTTGGAAAAATTTCCTCGGGCGAGCATGGTCGATTTCGAGTCGAAAGTCCATAGAATTAGAGGTGAGAGTGGTGCGGATCTGCAAGAGTATCGAGAATGGTTCGTTCAATTGTGCGATATCGGCTGCCGCATGATTAATCAGGAGCGAGCAAGCGAGTCTCAGAAAATCATTTATCGCTCTGCGGAGTACATCAAATCGAATCTCCATTTGGATTTGACTTTGGAGCATTGCGCGAAACAGGCTAACTTAAGTTGGGGGTACTATTCGAATTTGTTCAAGAAGGTAACCGGAACTGCCTTTCAGCAGTTCGTAACCATAGCGAAGATAGAACGTGCGAAATCGATGCTCATTGAAGACTACCAAGTGCAGGAAATCGCGCAGCAGCTTGGCTATGAGCATAGGCGATATTTCAGTGAAGTTTTCAAAAAGCAAACAGGCTTCACACCGACTGAATTTAAAGATATGTCTCTGGGCAAGTCCTCGAAGCTATGAGGGTTTGCTTTTTTTATTACTGGATGGGGTAAAATGTAGAAATATCTGCCCTTGTTCATGAGTTGACCTCATTATCAGAATGAACGAATTCTTTTAGTATAAAAGTGTAAACAAAAGCATTTCCAGAACGAAACAACGTGTTCGCAAACAAAAAGGGAGGATTACAAATGGTAAAAAGAATTGGGACGGTCACTTTAAGCGTTTTACTGGCAGGCAGCCTGGTTGCTTGCAGCAACGGAAGCAACAATGCGGCAACTAGCCCGGCTGCATCCACCAAGCCATCTGAACAACCCGCTAGCGCAGCTCCTGTAAAGAAAGATAAGACGAAGCTGACTTATTGGACGGGTGATCGTCATGATATGGATTACATTAAAGGTGTCGTGCAGAAATTTAACGAAACGAACGGCGAGAACATTGAAGTCGAAATGGTTGTGAAGACGGAAGATTTCAACCAGGCGATTGATTTGGCCTTCGCTTCCGGACAGGCACCTGATATTATCCGCGTGAAAGAAAATACGATCCAACCATTTGCGCAAAAAGGATACTTGAAGCCAATTGATTCTTACCTTGATGATGCGATCAAAAAGAAATTCCCAGTCATTGATGATTTCAACAGGATTGATGGGAAAATGTACAGTCTTCCGAACTATGGTTCAACACTGAGACTTGTTTACAATAAAGAGCTTTTCGCCAAAGCGGGCATTGCTGCTCCTCCGAAAACATTGAAGGAAATGGTCGAGGATGCTAAGAAAATTACAGCAGTAGGTAAAGCTTCCGGCTCTTATGGTTTTGCTCAAAATTTCAAAAGCCCGGAAAGTGCACTTGGTCGATCGGCAAGGGTTATCGCTGAAGCGAGCGGTTACGGCGGACTTGGCTTTGATTTCAAAACAGCAAAGTTTGATTTCACAGGATTCAAAGATGTCATTTCATCGTTCAAACAGATGGTAGATGACGGCAGCACGCTGCCAGGTATGGAATCGCTGGATATTGACCCGCTGCGTGCGCAATTCGCAGAAGGCAAAATCGGGATGTACATTTCATTCTCATCGGAACCAGGCGTGTATGCGAATCAGTTCCCGGCCAAAATCGAATGGGCAGCCGCACCGGTTCCAACGATCGATGGTACGATTAAAGGCGCTACCTCCTTCTTGGGCGGGCAATGGTTAGCCATTAGCAACACAACCAAAAATGCAGACCAAGCATGGAAATTCATGCAGTTCATGTATACGGACGAAGTCTTGAAAACGTACCATGAAAAAGGTTTCGGTCTATCCATGGTGCCATCGGTTTCTTCCGTAGCGAAAAAACCGGAAATCAAAGGTATTGATGGCTTCCTTCCAGTTGGAAACGACGGCACTTGGCCGCTGCAGCCTACTGTAACTGTTGAAGGTATGAAAAAAGATGATGCATTTTTCAAATACATGATCAGTGGTGGGAACTTGGATCAAATTATTCAAGATCTGAATAAGCGCTACAATGATGCTCTCGATAAAGCCGTAGCTAAAGGTACAGTGAAGGTGCAGCCAAATCCAAGCTTCGATCCGATGAAGCTGATGATGAAATAATAGCTATTGATACAGCGAGAGTGGAGTGAATAGCTCCACTCTCGCTCTCTAAGTATAGATGTTACAGGAGGGAACGGGATGAACAGGACACGCCAGATCGGGTTTTCATATTTATTTTTATTTCCAAGTTTTCTACTGACCATGGTGCTAGGCGTCTATCCGATTGCTTGGGCTATTCGATATATGTTTTATGACTACAAGGGGTTCGGGGAAGCATCTTTTATTGGGTTTGATAATTTCAGGAGGCTTTGGCAGGACACGGAGTATTGGCACTCTGTCTTGAATACATTCATTTATGCAGGCGGTAAGTTAATCATTACTTTACCATTATGCTTGGTGTTAGCCGTTATTCTGAATCAAAAGCTGCGCGGCCGCAATTGGCTAAGAGCCATCTATTTCATGCCGACGATCATTAGTTCATCTGTCATGGCTGTCGTATTTTTCATTATTTTCGACTCCTATAACGGCATTCTCAATCAATATTTGCTGAAGTTTCACATCATTTCCGAAAGAATCGATTGGCTCGGTCCCAAACACGCCCTGTTTACGACGATCATTATCGCTGTATGGGGTGCGGTAGGCAACTACATGCTGCTGTTCCTTGCCGGTCTTCAAAATATCCCGAACGATGTGTATGAAAGCTCTTCGCTGGACGGCGCCAATAAATGGCAGCAATTCTGGTACTTAACCATTCCGATGTTAGGGCCAGTGCTGCAAATCGTGATCATGCTGGCGATTATTAATTCGCTTAAAGGGTATGAAAGCATTATGGTTTTGACCGAAGGCGGTCCGGTAGGAAAGACGGAAGTTATGTATTTGTACGTATATAAGCTTTTCTTCCCGACACCATCAGGGACACTTGTGGACCAACAATTCGGCTACGGAAGTGCCGTTGGATTCGTTACAGCCGTCATTGTAGGCATCATCACACTAGCTTATCATGCGATGTCTAGACGTCTGAACAAACTTCAATGAGGGAGGATGCTGGGAAAATGGAAGTTACAGAAACGTTATCGAATGTACTGATAAATAAACAAACCCAGCCATTTTCATTTACGAGAATAGGCGGAAGAGTACTGCTGTGGATCTTTTTACTAGTAACAGCCTTACTGATTGTGTTTCCTATTGTTGTTACTTTTCTTGGCTCCTTCATGTCTAATATCGAGATTACGAAAGGTGGAAATATTTTTCCATCCTCCTGGCAATTCGTGAATTATAAAGAAGCCTGGGTGCAAGCCAACTTCGCTCGGTTTACATGGAACAGTCTCTTTCTAAGTGGAGCAACGACCATCGGAACGCTAATCGTAGCCTCGATGGCCGCTTATGTGGTTGACCGGATTAATTTCCCCGGTAAAGCCATTTTCGTCGCAATTCAAGCATCTACCATGTTCATATCGATAGGCGCTGTTGTCATCCGGCCACAATTTGAGCTTATGGTCAAACTCCACTTGCACACAAATTTATGGGGTGTCGTCCTCATTCTGGTGAGTGGCCACGCGTATATTTTCTTTATTTTACTGAGCTTTTTACAAGGTATTTCCCGGGAATTAGATGAGGCTGCGCGTATAGATGGCTGCTCGAACGGCGGGATATTCTGGCGAATTATTTTACCATTGATGCGTCCGGGATTGGGTGTAGGGGCACTGTTTACTTTTTGCGGAGCCTGGAATGAATATTTACGTCCATTAGTATTTACGATGACCAATCCCAAGCTGCAAACGTTAACCGTTGGATTATCCTATCTCCGGTATGGGGCATCGGCTGCGGTTCAAACGCATTATATGCTGGCAGGAGCTTGTTTATCGATCTTACCGCTGCTCGTCGTGTATATGATCGCGAATAAATCGTTTATGCAAATGACGGCTGGTTCATTGAAAGGCTAGAATACAAATATCATCTGGAGGTTGTCTACTATGGTCTTACCTGTATCTGGAATATTGAAATCGAGTCAAGTGATTCATCGTCATCCTGCTAATCCGATTCTGGACGCTGATAGGGTTCCTTACCCGACTGCGCTTGTATTTAACGCTGGCGTTACCAAATTTAACGGTCAATATGTCATGGTATTCCGCAATGATTATGGTTCCAGTAGCGAACAAACACTTGAGCCGCATTCCACAACGGATCTTGGGATTGCGTACAGTCGTGATGGGATCCATTGGGAGGCTGGACCTAAGCCTTGTTTCAAGATGAATGATGGAGAAATTATTCGGGCCTATGACCCTCGATTGACGGTTATGGACGGTCGATGTTACATGTGCTTTGCTGTGGATACGCAGCATGGTATTCGAGGCGGTATCGCAGTTACCGATGACTTTGAAAACTTCGAAGTGCTCAGTCTATCGACGCCGGATCTTCGTAATATGGTGCTGTTCCCGGAGAAAATCGGCGGCAAATACGTTCGTTTGGAAAGGCCCTTTACCGTATACAGCCGTGGGGGAGCTGACCGTTTTGACACATGGATCTCCGACTCTCCGGATTTGAAATATTGGGGTAATTCCGATCTCCTGCTGGCGGTTGAGCATGTTCCCTTCGCCAATGATAAAATCGGGCCTGCCGCTCCTCCTATAAAAACAGAAAAAGGCTGGTTGACCACGTTTCATGCGGTTGATATTGATCCGACAAGAGGCAAGAACGGCTGGGAACCTACTTGGAAAAAAAGGTATACAGCAGGTCTCATGCTGCTCGATCTCCACAATCCGAAAAAGGTAATCGGCATGTATCAAGAGCCCTTGCTTGCGCCAGAAGCCAGCTATGAGATCGACGGCGGATTCCGCAACAATGTCATTTTCCCTGGAGGCATGATTTTGGAACCATCGGGTGAAGTGAAAATCTATTATGGCGCTGCTGATGCGGTGGTCTGTTTGGCTACAGCACATGTGGATGATTTAGTTCAGTTATGCTTGAAAGCATGAGGTGAAGGTAAGATGACTATTTGGGATCAACTTCATAATCCTCCTATCCAATATCGATCTGTGCCGCTGTGGTCATGGAATGATAAATTGGAATCGGAGGAGTTGGAACGACAGATCGAGGAAATGCATAAAGCCGGGATAGGTGGATTTTTTATGCATGCCAGAGGAGGACTCCTTACTCCGTATATGGGTGAGGAGTGGATGTCAGCTGTGCGGACTTGTATCGAGAAAAGCAAAGAGCTCGGTATGACCCCATGGTTATATGATGAAAATGGATGGCCGAGTGGCTTCGCAGATGGTAAAGTTCCAGCAATGGGGATCGCTTACCAGCAAAAAAGACTGGCCTATGAGCAAGCCCCTTTTCAGAGCCCGGCTGAGAGAACGATCGGTTTCTATGCCAAATCAGATCATGGTTATTCTTTATTATCAGCAGCAGATGAGAGCAGCGCAGATTTAAGATTTTTCTATGAAGTAAATCCTTATTATATTGATACGCTAAGTATGGAAACCGTTCGTGCTTTCATTGAAACGACTTACGAGGCATATTGGGAACGCTTCGGCGGAGAGTTCGGAGATGATCTGAAAGGCGTGTTTACGGACGAACCGCAGTTTGCTCGCGGACAATTGCCCTGGTCGTTTGATTTGGAGCAAGCTTTTGAGTCCAGATATGGCTATGACCTGAAGGAAGCTCTTCCCGCTTTGTTTATGAATGTGGAAGGCTGCAGTAAAGCAAGGTATGACTATTGGGAATGCGTAACCACGATGTTCACTCAAAGCTATGCGAAACAAATTGGGGATTGGTGTAATAGCAAGGGATGGTCAGCAACAGGTCACGTTGTAGATGAACAAGTGCTCATGCATCAAGTGACTTCAGTCGGGGATCCGATGGCTTTTTATGAGTATTTGCAAATTCCGGGTTGTGATTGGTTAGGCCGGTTTATTAGCGAAGAGCCTATTGTTCTGGGAAAAAGATGACCATTACGGAAAGCTTCGGGTGTTCAGGTTGGAATGTCAGCTTTGAGGATCTTAAGCGCATTGGCGAATGGCAATTAGTCCACGGTATTAATTTGATGTGTCAGCATTTGCAAGGATATAGCTTGAGAGGCCTACGAAAACGTGACTACCCGCCTTCCCTATTTTATCAGCAGCCTTGGTGGGAGGATTATAAAGCATTTAATGATTACTTCGCGAGGTTGTCGATGTTGCTTTCAGAAGGAACTCTTCAGACCGAAGTATTGCTTCTGCACCCGATCCGGTCTGCTTGGGTTCAACAATGTGGCGAGGATTCTTCAGAAATCGAATCTCATCATAAAGCTTTTACCCAGCTTTCGCGTTGGATGTGCCAAACATTCGTAGAGCATGATTACGGCAGTGAAAGCATTATTGAACGTCATGGTAATGTCAGTAACGGCAACTTTATTATCGGCGAAGCGGCCTATCGCGTTGTCATCATTCCGCCAAGTGTAACCTTAAATCGCGTTACGGTGGATTTGTTGAAGGAATTCGTCCTTCAAGGCGGCTGCCTTGTTGCATTTGCGCCATTTCCGATGCTTATTAATGGACAACTGGATAAAGAGTTAGATCAGCTGATTGAGAGCGCGCTCAAACCCGAATGGAATTCTAGTGCGCTGCTAAACGCCTTGTCCAGCATCGTATCCCCATCCATTCGTATGTTGGATCATGCCGGAGAAGCGATAACTGAGGATACAATGAATGTTCAGACATTAGCTTTGGACGGCGCGATTATGTACTACATAGTAAATTCCGGTAAGGAACGCTATGAGTCCACACAGGTTGAGTTGTTCCGAAAAGGAAGAGTATCTTTAATTGACCTGGAAACAGGCGGGGCTACACCTATCGAACAGGATGATACCGATTGTGGCGTATGCATTCCATTGACCATTCATCCGGGGCAGTCCTATGTCGTGAAGATTGTGCCTGAAGAAGCAGCGCAAAGTAAAGAGATTTTTGGTATAAAAAGAACGACCTCCTGGCAACCAGAATCGAAAATCATTTTAGATCATATTTGGAAGATTTCGAAAATAGAGGCAAACAGTTTGACGCTGGATACATGCCGTTTACGTGTTGAAGACGGAGCTTGGTCAGGACCTCTGCCGGTGGTTTTCATTCAAGAGCAGCTTTTAGCTTTTGGTCGACCTGTTGATATCGAACTAGAGTTCGAATTCCAGGTTGCGTTTGATGTTGATCTTTCGCGCGAATTATATGTGGTCTTAGAGAAGCCGGAAGGTATCAAAATCGAGTTGAACGGGCGACCAATTGAATCAATAAGCTCTGGCTGGTGGCGAGATATTTCTTTCCAAAAAGTTGATATTAGCGACATGATCGTTCCAGGAGTAAATCGAATGCGCCTTCAATCTTATTTCTACAACTCTTCTCAGACTTACGCAGCAATTGAGCATGCGCGACTGTTTGAATCGGAAGGAAATAAGCTGACATTTGAAACAGAAATCGAAAATATCTACATCATTGGATCTTTCGGTGTAGAGTCAAGTTCGCCGTACCTGAACGGAGAGCGTCAAGCGGTTCATACGATGGGTCCGTTTGTCCTTATGGAACTACCTGATTCCGTGCACACTGGGGATCTCGTTAGTCAAGGATTTCCCTTCTATAGCGGTAAAATTCATATGCAGCAAAAGGTATATATCGATAGAAACGATTGGATGGAGGCCAAGTGGAGCTTTTCTACACCACCAGATACCATTGTCAGTCGGTTGTTTATTAACGGTCAAGAGGTTCGACGTTTCTCTGGGAGCCTTATGAGGCGGACATCACTCCATTCCTGCGTCAGGGCGATAATTTGATCGCGGTAGAAATGGCAAACAGCTGTAGGAATCTGCTAGGTCCACATCATCACATAAAAGGCGAGCTCTATAAGGTAGGACCTGACAGCTTTAAAGATAAGCCCGGTTGGACGGATAAAGATATAGAGCAGAATACGCCTATTTACACGGATCGATACACGTTCGTTCGATTCGGTTTACATGATTCGCCGTGTATTGAACTGAAATAAATAAAAGTAATATGTGCGAAATGACCCGCTAAGGCTGATGGCCTAGAAGTGGGTCATTTTTTGTCGGATTTTTAAACTTCTTGTCCAAAATAAGGTAGCAATCCCTCTAGTTTTCAGCTAGACTGAAGTAAGTTATTTACGAATATAATGTTAAATTGGGGTGGCAGCATGGCTAAGAAAGGTTTATCTATAGGGAAGAAAGCAGCACCATTTCGCTTAGATTCTACACAAGGTATTAAGGGACTTGAAGATTTCAAGGGCAAGCCGTTAGTTATTATTTTCTTACGTGGAACATGGTGCCACAATTGCCAGAAACAGATGCCAGAGTTAAATGAGTATTATGAACGATTTTTGGAAAAGGGCGTAAATCTCATTGCTATCGCTGGACAAAAGCTAGTCAACATCAAAGATTATGTTAACGCGAACGGCATCAAATTCCCCATTCTTTCGGACGAAACGAGAGAAATCATAAAGTCTTATGAAGTTTTTACGCCAATTAAATGGGACTCATTCCGAATTGCGATTCCAAGCACTTATATTATTGATGAACATCAAACCATTCGCTATTCCTATATTGGTGAGAACCAAGCGGATCGACCATCTGCGAAGGAGATTTTAGAAGTGATAGATACCCTTTCTATTGTCTCTGACCAAGGTAACTCGATTCAAGAGGAGCTTCCTGTTTTCTTAGCGAATATGAAATCCACCCTTCAGCACGTGAATACTTCTGCTGCCTATGTGACGAAGAGTATAGAGGACAATCTACATAATATTGAAGGACTTAAGAAATCTTCTCTAGGTAATTATGAGCAATTAGAGGAGTTTGTGAGCGTTTATGAGAAAAAGGCTGAGGAATTAAACCAATATAGTCATCAGCTGAACACAACATCCGATGAATTCACGGATATTCAGCAGTTGAATCAACAACTAAGTCATAACATTCAAACGACACGCGGATTGATGAATGAATTAATTAGTATGACCCTTGTCGTTAATGAGATGAGTGAAGTCATCTCCAAAATTTCCAGACAAACCAAAATTCTAGCGCTAAACGCATCCATTGAAGCTGCTCGTGCTGGCGAGCATGGCAAAGGCTTCGCCGTTGTCGCCCAAGAAGTGAGCAAACTGGCTCATGGAACGGAGGAGTCGGCAGGTAACATCACAGCGCAGCTGCAAGCGATTGATGAGAAAATTAATGAAAGCTTTTCGTCTTTCTCTACGTTTGAAGAAACGATGGATACGGTTAGAGAGCGAATTTCCGTAAACTCAGCTCATATCCTTACCATATCGGATGGCGTTAAAGTGATTGCTAATGACACGCTGCAGCTAGGTACCGAACTGAACCACATCAAGGATAGCCAGCACCAAGCACAAATTGATCTGAGTAAAATTGGGGAAGTTGAAACGACGATAAATAGTGAAGTAAGTGAGATCTTACAGGATATGCACTATCATGTGGATCAATTGAATGCTTTGGATGAGAGAACGAAAAAGACGAAATAATGTTTACCAGAGTAATTGAAAACACCTTTTCATGTACGCATTCTAGCGTATTTTGAAAAGGTGTTTTTTTAACATTTCGCCCTTATAACAAAACGGGTTGCCCCAGTTCCACGGATTTGTAACCCGCTAAGGCGACAACAGTTGAACGTAAGCCATCTTCCCCAGTGATCGGTACCTGTTTATCATTGAGCAGGGCATGAACAAAGGCCTTCACTAAGTAATCATCCATATTGTCACCCCAGAAATTCCATACGCCTTTTCCATTTTCCATACTATATAGCTCATTTTTTTGAGCAAAACCATCGATGGAAATGGTCCCTTTCGTACCGATGATCGTCATCGTCACGTCTCCCCAGGTAGGGAATGACGCGTTCCGTGACCAGCTTGTATCTAAGACGCCAAACACCCCATTTGCGAACTTGACATGAATCATACCCGTATCATCAATTTCTAAATTATCGTTAAATAAAGTAGCTGAATAGGCGTATACTTCTTTCACTTCGGATTTGGTAATCCAGTTCATCAAGTCCATGACGTGTACGGTATGATCCAACAAAGCTCCGCCACCGGATAACTCTGATTGGAGGAACCAACCTGAAGGAAGCGAACCGCGGTTGGTGCCCTTAATGGCTATGATATCGCCGATCTCTCCCTGTTCGACCGCTTCCTTCGCTTTAATAACCGAAGCCAAATACCGGCATGGAAACGCAGTCATAAGCTGAACCCCGTTTTCCTTACAAGTGGAAATCATGGACTCCATTTCGGAGACGGAAATGCCAAGCGGCTTTTCACAAAGCACATGCTTGCCGGATCTCGCAGCCGCTATCGTTATCTCTGCGTGACGGACATTTTCCGAGCAAATGACAACGGCGTCAAGATCTGTGGCGAGCAAATCCTCATAATTTTCATAATAGGGCAGTCCATAATTGGTCGTTACATCTTCTACGCGGCTTTTGATCTCGTCAGCAATACCGGTGATTTCGACATTCGACATGGCCCTGAGCGAATTCAAATAAGAGTATGCATGGCCGTGCGCAAAACTGATCATACCTACTTTTAATTTCTTCATACTGTCTCCTCCCCGAGCTTTGAGCTTAGCTGCAGCCCCACAGACTTCCCTGTCCGTACCGATTCCAGCGCAGCCATGGTAATTTCCAACGCTTTATAAGCATCGTTAGGCGTTACGATGGATTCGCTTCCATCTCGAATGCATTGAATGAAATGAGCTATCTCCAAGTCATAGGGGCTAGAGAATCCTGGACTTTGCGGAACTTCGGCGAAACGTCTGTCATCTGAATTGGAAGGGGCTTTGCAGATTTGTAGAGAACTGCTTTTTTGGCTGTCGCCGCGTATTATGCCTTTGCTCCCCGCAATTTCCACGGCAGTTTGGAAGGGTCCATGATATCCCCAAAATGCTTCCAGATTGGCAACTGCCCCGTTCTCAAAAAGAAGAGTGACCAGCGCGTAGTCGATGTCATTTACACGTTGATTCAAGCCGTATACCGACTTAACTTCACCGACCGCCCAGCGAAAAAAGTCAATATCGTGTATCATGAGATCGGCAATGACGCCGCCGCTTTTATCCATATCGTAGAACCAAGGTCTGAGATTCCCAGGATGTGAGCCTATCCGTTTGGCATGAGCTACGCCGACTCGGCCTAACTTCCCCTCATCAATGGCTTGTTTCATTTGCACATATTCGGGGAAAAAACGAACAACGTGTCCGACAAAAAGACGAACGCCATTTTGTTCGCAGCATTGGATCATAGCTTCTGCATCTTCTAAATTAAGCGCAAGCGGTTTTTCACAAATCACATGTTTTCCGACTTCTGCTGCTTTCAACGTATATTCTTTATGTAGGAAGCTTGGCAATGTCACACTGACGACATCGAAATCAGTCTCTTCCAGCATGGCTTCAAAGGAAGTAAACGCACGTGCCCCTGTTTTCGTGGAAAGTTCTTGCGCTAGCTTGAAATCCGTATCGCAGACGCCCACCAGCTCCACATCCGGCATGTTAACGTAACTGAGGGCGTGTACATTTCCCATCCCCCCGCAACCAATAATGGCTACTTTCATGCAAACTCACTCCTCACTTTGATGTATAATTAATTCTAACTAAGTTATATCATATGCGTATTACTGGTTACCGTATATGCGGACATTTATTCTTTTTATATCCATATTAGTGCTGATTGAAAGTGCGGTGATTGAAATTTATGGACATTTTTAAAGAGCCGATCCCCTATCAAAACGCGTCGTTATGTATGAAGGTGTGGAGATTTACCCAGTCGGGAAAAGAACAAAAAGACGCCAATCCCTGGCACTACCATAAAGAGGTTGAGTTCATTTTGGTAGAAGAAGGGACTCACGAAATTCAGACGCCTAATCACGTCTACTCGCTTAATGCCGGGGATGTGGTGGTTATCGGTTCTTCCCAATTGCACAGAGGACGAAAAATCGGCGATAAGGATCTCGTCTACATCGTGCTGCACATAGACCTGCAGCCTTATTTCGATCCGGCTATGATGATGTATTACCGACATTTTTTAGAAATACTTCATCCTTTAGAAGAGCTGAATTACATTTTTAGGGAAAACGAAAAGGTGAAGAAGGAAATTGGCATGATTATCACGGATACACATAGTGAGGTTATGGGGAAAAATAAAGGCTATGAGATCGCAGTCAGCATGCATATCAAGCATCTGCTCTTGATGCTGCTTCGGTATGACAACCGGGAGTTGTTAACGACGCATGTCAATGTGGATGCAGATAGCGATATCATTCGGTCGCTTGTAGCTTTTGTGGATGACCATTTGACTGAGAAAATAGACATGGGGGCGGTGAGCCGAATCGCCGGTATGAGTTACTCTTATTTCTCGAAATATTTCAAAAAAAAGATGGGATCATCGTTTACCGATTACGTTAATCAAAAGCGTATTTCTAAAGCGGAACGGCTGCTCGTTACCGAAAACCGTAGTGTGAACGAAATTGCCGATTCTGTTGGGATAGAGAATATGGCCCATTTCTATGAGTTGTTTAAACGATTTAACGGATGTACACCTAAACAATATCTTCGAAAAATGAGTGTGGACAGCCAAATCAAATAAGTCTATGGTTCAAAAAAAGGTTGACAACCACCAGGAATTGATTAATTATTTACATAAAACAAACCTGAAACAAACTAGAAGTTATGAGTTTTTAAGTATTTTTAGTTTGATAATGAATCAGAATGAAATCAGATGATAAAAGGGCTATCAGATCGCAAGGAGGAAATTCCATGATTGAGATTCGTAAAGTGAATACAAACGAAATGGAACAGGCTGTTCGTCTTTCAGATGAGACGTTTCGTGATGCTGAACAAGTTTCGATGTTGAAAGCGTTTCCGGCTGCGTTTGACGCACGTCTCAAACAGTCATTAGGCGCATTTGAGGGTCAGGAGCTTGTCGCTTTCATGGGACTTGTTCCCTCCGTCATACGTATCGAAGCCGCTAAACTGAGCGTGCTATCACTTGGCTCCGTATGCACACACCCGAACTATAGGGGAATGGAAATTGCTTCTAATATGCTGCATGAGGTATTAGCACAAGCCGATCGCATCGGATCAAGTATGCTGCTGGTTTCGGGAGACCGTTCGCTCTATATGCGTAATGGCTGCCATTATTTTGGCAGAGGTACACGCTTCATTCTATCTGCTAGTCATGAGAAGCTTCCGTCGTCATCTGCCAGTCCCGGCATTGCCATTCGGCGTATCGGTTCAGAAGATTGGTTTCGACTTCATGATACTGCTTCCAAACGTACAGCAAGGTATGAGCAAGGGGTGACAGAGCTTGCAGGCTTGATCGACAGCGAAGCCATCGCCAGCTGTTGTCATATGCAGCATGCTGTGTTTGCAGCGTTCGAATCTGACTGTATCGCTGCCTATGCTGTTATTGCCGTACCTAAGCAGGAGGCAGATGTTAAAGGAGAAACTCCTTTTGTTGTGGAGTGGGGTGGTAATGCGGAAGCATTAGCGTCTGTTCTCCATCATGTTTTACGTGAGCAGAAACTGGATTGCCTGGAAGTTCCGGTTATGTGGTACGAAACCAAGCTGCTGAGTGTACTGGCGGAGTTCCCGAACAAGAAGATGAGGAACCATGGAACCGTCCATATCGTTAATCCGGAGCGGTTGTACAGCGAACTATTGCCTTATTTGTCAGAGAAAGCCCCTGCGGCCGCATCCAGATTAAGCCTTCGCAGATCGTCTGACGGAGGGGTCATTCTCATGATGGACGGCGAGGAAACGGCAATCTTGAACGGGGAGGAGCTTGTTGCGTTATTGTTTGATCCGGAAGCTGAGATTAACGTTCCCAAGCCGTTAGAAGACCTGTTAGGCAAGCTGTTTCCCGTTCCGTTTCCACATGCAGGAGGGTTGAATTTTGTTTAAGTCATTCGTTTGGAAAGCAAAGTGTAGTAATCGGAGGCCATGAAATGATCCAACTATCAAACTTGGAAGAACTGCTAGCGTATAAACCCAATCCTAATGATGATGGACAGCTTGTGTATGTAGATGGTTATTATCAAAAAGGTGACGGTGGCGGCAAGCTTGTTCGCTGGATGGCTTGCAGCACCAAAGCCGACAACGGTGGGACGATTCATGATCCTCATTTCGGAAGCAGCGGTCGATGGGAAACGGTTCATAACGGAGTAGGTGATTTCCGATGGTTCGGTATTCTGGATGCGACAAAGAATGCGGACGACGCGATGGACGTGATGGTGAACGATTCTTCGATTCACCTGATCGAGGCGCATACGGACATTAACTTTGTCAGACGGCATACGTACGACCGCAGCAACATCGAGCTCAATTTTTACGGACATACCGTCACAACGGAAGGCATCGAGTTAAATACGAAAAGCAATCCATTCGGGGCCGTTATTTTCTTCCAAGGGAAGGCGTCTGGCGAAGTGCAAACTCTTACGCTTTCTGCAGAGCTTCCGGAGCAAACGGATGTACTGGAAGTGTTTGATTCGGCATCCTTTGAGGTAGAAGACTGGTGGCTAGTTAGGGTTAAGAACAACCCAGAAGGCAATGCGCAGCGCGAGTTGGATTATATGCTGCAGATAACAGAAATAATGGATGGCAGCCATATCCGGGTTAACTATAAGCTCGGCTGGACACTTGCCGCTGGGCGGGAGATCACTTTCAAGAAGATGAATCCTGTCTTCCGCAGCCATGTGCGGAATATGAATTTTATCGGTGTCTCGGTTCCCGATAATGGCTCTACAAGCGAAAAACCATTTGATACATGGGACCAAATAGGTTCACATCCGATCGCTTATGAATTCGCCGTAGAGTGTAACGTCTTCGATATCAAAGCGACGAAGGTGTTCTGGCCCGTCATCGAGCGGCGTTACTGCACGCATTATGTAACGGAGCGCTGTAGGTTAATCAACCCCGAGGAAGTGATTTGGGGCGGCACCGGTTACTTGACGCAGCAGCTTAACGTGCTGTACGGACATGTCCGTGATTGCCATACAAGCAATGCGCGTCATTTGAACGATTTCACATGTGCCGCTTACTGCATGGTTGAGAACTGCCACGGTGATGGCGACGAACACGGTTCGTTCGTTACACACGGCCAATATGAGCATGACCTCATGTATATCGGCAATTCGGGTTTGCTATCGTTTGCCAACAGCGGTACGACGTGGGGAGATAGTGCTAAACGGATCACTGTCAAAAAGCACGTCGCTTCGCGAGTGGTTGCTCATAAGCGAATTACCGATTTGAATCTGGAGGATGTTCATGCTGTCTGGAAAGAAGGACTGGTCGATTCCGGTACGATTTGGGCTAATGCGGATGGCTTGCAAATGAGGGGATGTACAGCTGACACGATGCTTACTCTCTCGCAGAGCTCATCTCGATCGAAGCGAGGCAATCTCGCTGACGGTTGTTCTTTTGGATTGACGAAGGATGCTGAAATCGCTCGGCTTCCCGGAACCACCCATGCAGGCTTTCGTCCAGTCATAACGGATTTCGTCATGCAAAATTGTCATTTTCATAACGTAGATAATAATACGATCGGCAGCATAAACCGTCTGGTGTTGATTAACACATGGTTTAAAGGAGCTTCACCTGAAGTAAGACCGATTCATGTCGGGAGTGCCGAGGTAATCATTCAGGGCGGCGGTTTCGACAATTGCGGCATCAAGCTAGTGGGCGTATTTGATCCGGATGTGACGGGAACGAACGACCAGTCTATTACGGTAGATGGCGGCGTGTTGTTCAGCGGAACGAATGCGGAGAAGGCGTTTGTAAAGAGCGGGAATACGAGGGGGGACGTGACGTGGATCTTCGGCGATTGCAACAGCATGGCATCTGATGCTGAAACGGCACATTTTAGCATCCAAGGCGGCTGCAATAAAATGAGAGTGATTGGCTCACGCTTTTCGGGCGGGAAGTATGAAGTTGCGGATGAATCGTTTGGCAATGGTTCGTATTTGCTCATGATGGCCTGCATCGAAGAAGGTGTCGACCGGACCTCTCTCCCGGCTGAAAGTGATATATTGAAACACAAAGAAGGAAACATGATTATTTCCTAAAAATCGTTGTAATAATTGTTGGAGTCTGTCTTTCATTAGGCAGGCTTCTTTTGCGATGTATATGTTAAACAATATAACATTGAATTGGTTAGTTTGAAGTTAAGTTAGATAACCTAACATTGAAAGCGATTTCAACCTAAAAAATTGATTGACAATAAACATATAGGTTATTTATAATGAAAATAAATCAGAAACAAATCACAAAAGGTAATTGATGTTCTTTCTAGTGCATTTATTAAATCAGATACAAACCAGAAAGAGGTAGACATAATGAAAGCAGTAAAAGGCATAAACGGGTCAGCACAATTATTAGAACTTCCGAACCCGGAAATGATATCTCAATTCGTCAAAGTGAGAACGGATTATTCCGTCGTGAGCGTAGGTACCGAGCTGATGATGATACAAAATAATGGGGATGCAAATTTGGGCTACAGCGCAAGCGGCATTGTAATGGAGGTCGGGGAGGGGGTGACTCATGTCGTTCCCGGACAACGAGTCGCTTGTTATGGAGTACCTGCCCACCGAGAGTTTCTTCTCGTACCGAAGTATTTGGTAGCGCCGATACCGGAAGGCGTCACACAGCAGGAAGCCGCATTTGTCGGTATCGGCGCGATTGCGATTCATGCCCTGCGTCAAGCTGAACTGAGCTTCGGAGAAACGATTATCATAGCGGGGCTTGGCATACTAGGGCAGGTGATCGCCCGAATCGCGCATGCAGCGTCCTACAGGGTGATTGGTTTAGAGCTGATGGAGGAACGGTGCCGCACACTCGAAGCAATCGGGGCGATAGCCTGCCGCTCACGAGATGAACTTCAGAGGGTCGTTGAATCTGATCCTTCCATTATCGGTGCGGATGCTGTCATGCTCTGTGCGAGCAATCGGAAGTACAGTATGATGGATGATGCGATTGGTTGGCTGCGTGACCGAGGTCGTGTGGTGATTGTCGGGGACACAGGAACGGAATTCGATCGGGATCTGCTTTTTATGAAAGAAGCTAGTGTACATATCTCACGTGCGGGCGGCCCCGGACGCTATGAGGATACCTATGAGCAGCGAGGGGTCGATTACCCGATAGGCTACGTTCGCTGGACCGAGGGCAGAAATATGGGGGAGTTCTTACGTTTGATGGCGCAGAAGCGAATTGATATTCAATCGCTCATCACCAATGAATGTGCACTCGACGACTTGCCCTCCATGTATCAAAGCTGCTTAGAAAAACCGCAGAAATCAATGGGGATTGTCGTTCGATACGCCAAACCAGATCCCGCTCAACTATCGGATTCCTTTGACAAACTATGAAGGGGGTGATGGGAAATGCGAGCAAACGTTAATGCGATTTCCGAAGACCATACCGTAAAGAAACGGATGAGCACTCATTTTTCGAAAACATTTCTCCGCTATAAATGGCTGTATTTACTTATGGTTCCGGGAATCGCCTATTACATCATTTATCACTATGTGCCGATGTTCGGACTTGTAATCGCGTTTAAGAAGTATAACCTGATGAAGGGATTATGGGGAAGTGAATGGGTTGGGTTCGACAACTTTCGGATGATATTCTCGTCGCCGGAATTTCCGAGTCTGATGCGTAATACGATCCTGATCAGCGTGTACCGCATTTTGTTCAATATGCTTCCAGACGTTATGTTGGCCCTTATACTTAATGAGATTCGTGCTCCATGGTTTAAAAGGGTCGTGCAGACGATCACGTATGGACCTCACTTCTTGTCGTGGATTATTGTGTACGGTCTTGTATTTTCTTTCTTTGCACCAGGAGCGGGGCTGGTTACGACGTTCTTTCGCGATATGGGCTGGGGAGAACTGGATGTGCTTGCCAACTCGGAATATTTCCGTCCGCTGCTAGTCACGTCGGATATTTGGAAAAGCACCGGTTTCGGTGCAATCATCTATTTGGCAGCACTGGCCTCGATCAACCACGAATTGTATGAAGCGGCCGTCGTCGACGGCGCTGGCCGCTGGAGGCAGATGTGGCATATTACGCTGCCAGGTATTCGCGAAGTGTTCATTTTACTGTTGATCTTACGGATCGGGCATATTATGGATGCTGGCTTCGAGCAGGTATACATTTTCCTGAACGCTCGTGTTTACGATGTTGGTGACATTCTGGACACCTGGATTTTCCGTCGTGGTATTGAGCAAATGGAATTCAGTGTTCCGGCGGCCATGGGCGTGTTCAAATCAGTGATCGGTCTGGTACTCGTTATTGGAGCGAACAAACTGGCCAAAAAAGTCGGCGGGTCCGGCATCTGGTAAAGGAGGCATCGTTATGCCATTCATACTCAAGAAAACCAAATCAGACCGCATCGTGGATGCCGTTCTTTACACCGTGCTCGCACTTTTCTGTTTGGCGACACTGTTTCCGATCTATTTTGTTTTCGTCATGTCGATCACGCCTTATACGGAAGTACTCAAGAACGGCGGTTTTATCATATTACCGCATGCCGTCACGTTCGATGCGTTCAAAACGATTTTTTCCAGTAATACTGTTCCCAAAGCGCTTCAAGTGACGATATTTATCACGGTCGTCGGCACGGCATGCAATCTGGCGATTACAACGATGCTGGCTTATCCGTTATCGAAGAAATTTCTGCCAGGGCGCAACATCGTTCTGATGGGCATCGTGTTCACCATGCTGTTCTCGGGCGGCATCATACCGATCTACCTGACCGTCAAGGCAACCGGCTTGATGGATACGCTCTGGGCACTTATCATTCCGGGTCTCGTCTCGTCGTTTAATATTCTGATCATGAAGACTTTCTTCGAAGGTCTTCCGTACGAAATCGAGGAGGCGGCGAAGGTGGATGGCTGCAGTGATATCGGTACGCTCATTCGAATCGTGCTGCCGCTCTCGATGCCGATTATGGCAACACTCGGACTGTTTTACGGTGTAAATCACTGGAACGCGTACTTCGGCGGGGTCATGTATTTGAATGACCGTAGTCTGTATCCGCTGCAGGTCGTGCTGCGCAACATGATTGTGTCGCCAGCCATCAGCCAGGAGCTTGCGGTTCCGCAATCTTCGCTGAACACGATGCCGCCGGAAACGATCAAGATGGCGACCGTTGTGGTAGCAATCGTACCGGTTCTGATCATTTATCCGTTCCTGCAAAAATATTTCGTCAAGGGCATGCTGCTGGGTGCCGTCAAAGGGTAAGCCTGGTAGCGGCTTTACTGTAAGGCAGTTTTGAAAACCGCTTATTTTGAATGGGGAGGTGACAAGTTGGGGGGAGGATCTGCAGCGGTTTGCGATCAAACGATTCGAATTAATTTACTGACGTAAGTAATTGTGCTTGATGGTGGTTTATTCTCATTCTTCGAAAACGAATTAGGGAGGTCATTAGTTTGAAAACGTTTTCAAAAGTAACTGCCGTATTATTGGCGTCTACACTCGTGCTTGCTGCATGCTCGGATGCGAAAGAAGGGGCGTCTCCGTCCCCAGCGGGCAATACGAACGCTTCGTCCAGCCCGGATACCAAGAAGGAAAAGCTTGATCTGAAATGGATGGTCATTGCGGACGCAAGTTCCCAGCTTCCTTCGGCTGATAAAGATTTCGTGAAGAATGCGATCGAAGAGAAGTTCAATGTCACTCTGAAAATGAATTACTTGCCGCTCGGTCAAGACTACACCAACAAGCTGAATACAATGATCGCTTCCGGCGACATTTCGGACGTTTTCTACGCAGAAGGCGTACCTTCCAACAACTACATTCGGGACGGAGTCGCGCGCGACTTGACCGGAATTGTCACACCAGCGAAAATGCCGAACTACTTTAAAAACTGGGTAACCGAAGCCAATTTGAAATCGTATCAGGTGCAAAGCGCGTTTAAGCGTGCGCCCGTTCCGTATGAAACGAGTTACTACCGTACTTTCTATATTCGAAAAGACTGGCTCGAGAAGCTTAACTTGAAAATGCCGACGAACTACGATGAACTCGTCAGCGTCATGAAAGCCTTCACGTTCAACGATCCGGACGGCAACGGCAAGAACGACACATACGGTTTTACAGCGGCAGGCGGCGGCGCAAGTGTTTCGATGGACTTCCCGGAATTCTTGAATAACGGCTTGGTCGGTGACACTTACGTAGAAGGCGACCAGTTCATCGACGTCCGTTCCGACATCCGCATGCAAAATGTTCTTGCCGATATAAAGAAACTGCTTGATCTGAAGGTTGTAGATCCAGATTGGTTCCTGAACAAATACGGCCAACACTTTGACAAAGCGGCGCAAGGCAAAGCGGGCATCGTGATCGGTCAAGGCAGAGACCTTGCTTTCGATAACAACCCGGCAGGCCTGCAAATGAAATCCAAGCAAGCGGGTCAAGCGACCGCAGATTGGCAGCCGTTCCATCCGTGGGAAAAAACCGGCACATGGGTCGAAACGATTCCAGGCAATCCGTTCCTGATCAGCTCCAAAGCTTCCGATGCGAAAGTGCAGCGCTCGATCGAAATTCTCGACTGGCTCGCCGGCGAAGAAGGCTTTCTGCTGACGCGATATGGCAAAGAAGGCGTTCATTATAAGCGCAGCGGTAAGACGATAGAAGTCAATCAAGATGCTTATAAAAAAGACATAATCGACAACAACAACTTCCTTGAAATATACGGTTGGTTCACGCCTCGTAAACCTGAGGTATTCGGGCTTAATGTCGTCGACCCGAAAATTACCGAGCGCGATAAGAAAATCGTCGAGAAAATTAACTCGTACAAAATTCTTCCGTCCGTTGGTACCGCCCTCACTGTCAAGGAAGGCATGGATCTAGGCGCAATGCGTAAGCGAATGAACGAGCTGCACGTACAAGTCGTGTATAAAGATAAGGATGCTTCCAGTTGGCCGCAATATCGCCAAGAGATCATGACGAAATTCGGCGGTAAAGCGATTTTCGACAACTATGCCGAACTTGCTTCTACGGCGAAAGGCAAAACGATTAAGTTCAAATCGGAAAACTAGTACGCTATCGTCGTTTGGGTCAAAGTCAGAGTGGCCAATGATCCACATGTTCGCCACTTTGATGGTGCTGAGAAGTCGATTTTCGGCTTCTCAGACTCAACTGACGAGCTTCGGCTTGCCGAGCTCTCGCTGAAAGTGCGATTTCCGCGCCTATTTGTTCGGAGGTGCCTGATTAAGCGCGTTTTCCGCGCTTAATCAGGCACGGACGTGCGGGATGGTCTGCTGAGAAGTCGATTTTCGGCTTCTCAGACTCAACAGACGAGCTTCGGCTTGCGGAGCTTTCTCTGAAAGCGCGATTTCAGCGCCTATTTGATCGGAGGTGCCTGATTAAGCGCGATTTCAGCGCTTAATCGTCACGGACGTGCGGGATGGTCTGCTGAGAAGTCGATTTTCGGCTTCTCAGACTCAACTGACGAGCCCCGGCTCGCCGAGCTCTCGCTGAAAGCGCGATTTCCGCGTCTATTTGTTCGGAGGTGCCTGGTTAAGCGCGGTTTCCGCGCTTAATCAGGCACGGATGTGCGGGACTGTCTTTTAGATGATCCCTACTGCAACAGAAGGGAGGCTTTTAACGTGCGTTTGCAAGGAAAACGGGCACTGATTACGGGGAGTGCCAGAGGTATTGGTCAAGGCATCGCCGATAAATTCGTGCAGGAGGGGGCAAGCGTTGTACTGCTTGACTACCGAGCGGATCAGCTTGAAGTATCCGCAGACACGATCCGGAGACTTGCGTTAGAACGGGGGCAAGTAGCTCAGGTCGCAACGGTTGTCTGTGATTTGAGTGTACCGGAGCAGGTGGATAATGCTGCACAATCGGCTTGGGACTGCTGGGCCGGCATCGACATTCTGGTGAACAACGCGGGCATCGCAACGCGCGAGCCGTTTGTAGACATTCCGTTGTCACGTTGGCAGCAGGTGATCAACATCAACTTGAACGCAATGTTCCAACTGAGTCAATGGGTGGCCAAGAAGATGATCGCGAGTGCAGTAAAGGGTTCGATCGTCAATATGGCCTCGAAGAACGGTTTGGCCGGTAGCGCTGTATTGGCTCACTACAACGCATCGAAAGGCGGTGTTGTTCTGCTTACACAATCGATGGCCGTTGATCTGGCCGGAAATGGCATTCGCGTCAATGCGGTTGCCCCCGGTTTCATCGATACGCCGCTTGACCGCGAGTTGAAGGAGAAATCGGATGGGCTGCTTACGCTGACCGAACGTACGCCGATGCGCCGGCTAGGAACCATAGAGGAAGTGGCGAACACTTTTCTGTTTCTGGCATCCGACGAGGCGTCCTACATTACGGGAACGACGCTTGTTGTAGATGGCGGCCATCTCGCCAATGCCAGCGATTTGTAAACATATCGAGACAACGTTCAGGGAGGACTTACGAACATGGCGGAACAGGACAATAATCTGGGAACAAACGGTGAAGACAAACTTCGTGGAGAAAAATATTTTAACGATACGGGACTTTGGGGGTTTATCCATCGTTCGTTCACGAAATCAATGGGCTACACAGACGACGATTTGAAAAAGCCGGTCATCGGCATTTGCAACACGTTCAGCGAGCTGAACAAATGCCACTCCCACTTTCGAGAGCTGACCGAATACGTCAAGCGCGGTGTTTGGCAGGCGGGCGGTCTGCCGATGGAGTTCCCGACCATTTCGATCGGCGAGCCTTACGTGAAGCCGACCACGATGCTGCTGCGCAATCTGATGGCGATGGATACGGAAGAAATGGTAAAAGCCCATCCAATCGATGGCGTCGTGCTGATCGGCGGTTGCGACAAGACGGTACCGGCGCAGCTTATGGCTGCTGTCAGCGCCAACATACCAGCGATTGTGCTTACGGGTGGGCCGATGCTGAACGGCAAATTAAACGGGCAAACGCTTGGTGCCTGCACAGACTGTTATCAGTTTACGCTCGAACATAAAGCGGGCAACATAACAGATGAGCAGCTCACGGTCGCCGAGAATGCAATTTGCCGCAGTGACGGGCACTGCATGGTGATGGGCACAGCCAGCACAATGGCAGCGATCGCCGAAGCGCTTGGTATGGCGCTTCCGGGCTGTGCGGCAATTCCTGCGCCAGATTCCAGGCGCCGCCATATGTCGGAGCAGACCGGCAAACAGATCGTTGAACTCGTCCGTCGCAACATCCGTCCGCGTGACATCATTACGCAGGAATCACTGGACAACGCGATTCGTGTTACGATGGCGTGCGCAGGCTCGACCAACGCGATCATCCATTTGGTAGCCATCGCGGGACGGCTCGGCTACCGACTGCCGCTTGAACGCTTCGACGAAATCAGCGCAACGACGCCGTTTATTCTCAATGTCCGTCCATCCGGGAAATACCAGATGGAGGAGTTTTTCGAAGCTGGCGGCGTACCGTCGCTCATGAAGGAGATTGAGCCGCTGCTGAACGGTGATTGTTTGACGGTTACAGGCCAAAGCGTTACCGAAAACCTGCGAGGCGTGCTGGTCCCCGACCGGGAACTGATTTATCCGCTGGAGCAGCCCATTGCCCCACAAGGAGGCATTGCCGTGCTGCGCGGAAACCTCGCCCCGAACGGCGCGCTGATCAAGCAAACGGCGGTTTCACCGCATCTCAAAAAGCACCGTGGCCGAGCCGTCGTCTTCGAATCGCCAGCCGATCTGAACGCACGGATCGACGATCCGAACTTGGACGTCGATGAGAACAGCGTACTCGTGCTGAAAAATGCCGGACCGAAAGGCGCCCCGGCAATGCCGGAAATCGGGCAAATCCCGATTCCACAAAAGCTGTTGAAACGCGGCGTGCGCGATATGGTGCGAATTTCCGATGCCCGCATCAGCGGCACTTCGTACGGCACTTTGATTGTGCACGTTGCTCCGGAAGCAGCCATCGGCGGACCGCTTGGGCTCGTGCGGAACGGCGATGATATCGAGCTCGATATCGACATGCGCAAGCTGGAGCTTCACGTAGATGAAGAGACGCTCCGTGAACGCAAAGCGGAGTGGCAGGCCCCTACCCCTGCGTACGATCGCGGATACGGACTTCTGTTCTTGGAGCGTGTGCTTCAAGCGGACGAGGGATGCGATTTCGACTTCCTGCTGCCGCCAGAGCTTCGCAAATAGCAAATAAGTACTGGGCTTACCTAACCCCCTTACGAAAAGGAGCTGTTGAACGATGTTCTTCCTAAATGACAAAAAGGAAAAATCGAATGCGACAAACGTAAGCAACGAGGAGAATCTGACGAACGATAAGGCAAACGAAACCATCAGTAGACGAAAAGTGTTGGCAACGATAGGACTTGGCGGCGCTATGTTGGCTGGCAGCGCCTTAGCCCCCCGGTTCGCCTCGGCTGATAACGCACAATCGAACAGCAATGGGGATACTCAGGTGCTGCGGGTCAACAACGTGGAGGAGCTGAAATCCCTACCATCAGGCCAGCTAACGGACGGCCTGTATGTGTTCGTTGGCGGCTACAACAACAACGGCGACGGAGGTGGCAAGCTGGTTCGCTTTGTGGAGGGGAGCACTAAAGCTGATAACGGCGGCACGGTGCACAGGCCGACGAAAGGCAGTAGGGGACGCGAGCAAAATGACGATGATAAGGGGCATAAGCCGCCTAAAGGTGAAGGCTGCTTTGAAGTCATACATAACGGCGTGGGAGATTTCCGTTGGTTCGGGATTTTCGACGGGAGCAAGAATGCAGATGATGCACTGGATGCGCTAATCAACGATCTTTCGATTCATCGTGTCGAAGCACACTCGGACCTGAACTTCGTGAAGCGCCATGTGTTCCATCGCAGCGACATCGAGGTTGATTTCCACGGCCATACGGTGACGACCGTGGGAATCGAGCTGAACACGTTGGACAATCCATTCGGAGCCGTCCTTTTTTTCCAAGGAGTTATAACCGGTGTGACACAAATCGTGACGCTAACGGAAGATTTATCTGAATACTCAGACATTTTTGAAGTGGCTGATTCGTCGATCTTCGAGGTTGACAGCTGGTGGCACACGCAAATAAAGAACAATCCAAGCGGAGGGGCGCAGCGCGAGCTCGATTACCTGATCAAAGTAACGGAAATTCTTGATGCCACTCACGTCCGCTTCAATTATAAGCTTGGCTGGCAGCTTGCCAAAGGACGTCCGATTACCTATAAAAAGATCAACCCAGCCTTCCGCTGCAATGTGCGGAACATGAGTTTTATCGGCATACCGGTACCGCCTAACGGTACTAGCCTCAGACCATTCCCGACTTGGGACCAGATTGGATCGAACCCAGTCGCGTACGAATTCGCGGTCGAATGCGATGCATCAGGCATCAAGGCTACCAAAGTGTTCTGGCCGGTCGTCATGCGGAGATACAACACCCATTTTGTAACGGAACGCTGTCAATTGATGAACCCAGAAGAACGCGATTGGGGTGGAACTGGCTATTTGACGCAGCAGATCAACGTGCTGTACGGGCATGTCAGAGATTGCAACACGAGCAACGCGCGTCATTTGAATGACTTTACATGCGCTGCCTATTGCATGGTTGAGAACTGCCATGGTGACGGTGATGAGTACGGCCCGTTCGTCACGCACGGCCAATTCGAGCACGATCTGACGTACATCAACAACTCCGGTCTGTTGTCGTTCGCGAACAGCGGTACGACCTGGGGTGACAGCGCCAAGCGGGTGACGGTTAAGAAGCATATCGCATCGCGGATCGTCGCGCACAAGCGGTTGACTGACCTGACGCTTGAAGATTGCCATGCCGTCGTGACATACACGAAGCCCGGGGTGAAAATGGCGAATTCCGGTTCATTCTGGGTCAACATGGACGGCCTGCAAATGAGGGGCTGCACCGCGCAAGAGATGGTAACGATATCGAAGAGCTCCTCCCGCGGCAAAAGGAAAAACATTATCGACAGCTGTTCCTTCGGCATGCTGAAGGGGTATGAAATCGCCCGTCCGATTCGCTCGGGGACGACGCAGGTTGGTTTTACGCCGAGCAACGGGGAGTTGACGATCCTTAACAGTGAATTTTACAACGTCGAGGACGTCACCCTCGGAAGTATCAATAAGCTGACACTCATTAATACGTGGTTTAAGGGTTTGCCTCAGGTGGGAGGCACGGTCAAGGTCGGCACCCGTGAAATTATCATGCAGGGAGGCGGACTAGTGGATTGCTGCTTCTTATTCACAGGCGCTTGGGACAAGGTTGGCGACGTCAACAATGCGAAGAATAAGCCCGATCAGTGGGTCACGATCGACGGTGGCGCCGTATTTAGCGGAGTGAATGGTGAGAAGGCATTCCTGAAGAGCGTGGATCCGTCCAATGTCGTTACCTGGAATTTCGGGAACTACACGAGTATCGCAGCGGATGTGAACACGGGACATTTCCACATTCAAGGCGGAACGAACAAGTTGAAAGCGATCGGTTCCCATTTTACGAGTGGTAAATATGAAGTGGCGGATGGTGCATTCGGAAATAGCACGTACTTCTTCATGACGTCTTGCGTGGAAGAGGGAGTCAACCGAGCAGCGCTGCCGACAGAAAATGAAACGGTGAAACACAGTGTAGGCAATTTTTCAATTATTTAAAATTTACGGGATTCACGACATACAGGCATAGTTATGTCGTGAATCCTAAGTACATTGACATGCAATAGTGGAACATTGCTATAATGACTTATATCAATGCGGATACAGGATGCGTCCATTTATTCCTGTTCTTGACAGTGTATCGGATGGAAAAGAGGTCTATAGATGGAAGAACGGACAACTCGCAAATCGTCACGCGAGCGGTTGAGTGAACTCGTCAACACGCTGCGGGAAGAAATATTGACAGGAAAGCGGTCGGTAGGCGAATATTTGCCTTCCGAAAAAACATTCGCTGCGCAATTCAATTTAAGCAACCAATCTGTGCGAAAAGGACTCGAAGTCCTTGTCGCAGAAGGGCTGATCGAGAAAATACCGCGTGTCGGAACCAAGGTTGTTGGTCCTCCGGACGGCGCTTTCGTCACTGTGAAGCTAGGCTTCCATAGCTCCGTCACCGGCGAGGCGGATATTCACCGGCTGCTTTCCCTTTTTCAAAAGGAAAACCCGCATATTCGGGTACAAGCAGTGCCTACATCCAGCGACAGCTACAGTTATATCAGCGATTACTTGTCCAGCGGCATTCTCGATGTAGTCATGATGAACTTTAAGAATTTTCAGGAATGTGTGGAAAACGGAGATGAAGGATTGCTGGAGCCGATGGAACGCAATCCAGAGATATATTCGTTCTTGTCAGACGCATTTAAAGTGGATGGCCGGCAGCTCGTTCAGCCGTTTATTTTTTCACCGCTTATTCTCTGTTATAACCGGGAACACTTTCAAGCAGCTAATTTGTCCGAGCCAGATAGCAGTTGGCAGTGGAAGGATCTGATCGAATATTCGTCACGGCTTGCCATTCCGAATGAACGGCTTGGCTTTCACTGCGACTTGTATTCATCGAACCGTTGGCCTCTTCTTCTGCTGCAAACCGGAGGGAAATTCGAGCGGCATGAAGACGGTCGACTTAAGCTTGCCGGTACGCATATGATGGATGCGCTTCGCTACTGCGGGGAGATGAAGCATAGTATTCCATCTTTATCGGAAGGGATTACGACAGGCGAATCGGAGCTGCTTCTGGCCAAAGGCAAAGCGTCGATGATCATGACCAGTTACTTTTATTTAAATTATTTACTTGGCGAGCGATTGTCCTTTGATATCGCGCCCGTACCGCATTTTGGTACGCCAATGACGATGCTGCTTAACACGGGGTTTGCTGTCAACCGTCAGTCGCAGGTCAAGGACGCCGCCGTTAAGTTGGTGGAATTTTTAACCAGTAGTAAGGCCCAACTTTTCGTTCGGCAGAACACATACAGTCTTCCAGCCAGAAAGTCGGCCGCAGAGTGGGTAGGGGAAGAGAAACGCTATCTTCCTTCTAGATTTTCGCTATTTCGCGAAACGATACCCGGCTTTAGATATTTCACGGACTTAGCGATTAGCGCGAGAGAACTATCCGAAATAAACCAGGAACTAAAGATGTATTGGGCCGGCTTGGAAACCGAAGAGGTCCTGTGTTCACATATCGAAGAGCGTCTAACCGTTAGTTCCTTATAAGATGAGTACCTTTAACCAAAAAGGGGTGAGTTTTGTGCCGCATTTTAGTGCTTCAACTATTATGTTAATAGTTATAACTGCACTTGTATTGTTCGGCCCCAGCAAGCTGCCAGAATTAGGTCGTGCGTTTGGCAAGACCTTGAAGGAGTTTAAAAAAGGAACCAAGGAATTAATAGGGGACGATGAATCACACCCTCCACTGCAGACTCGTAAGGAAACTCGTGTGGAAGAAGCCAACAAACTTTAAACAACTTTCCAAAGAAGCAGTTAAACAGATCGTTCTCTCTGGGGCCAGGTTTGCCGGATGGAGGACGGTCTTCTTCCTATTTTGGTAAAATTTCAGGGAAAGATATTTAGCTTCGCGCATGATTCTGTTGAATGAATTCTAATATATTGAACTTTGTTTAATATGTAGAATGGACTTGACGGATCAATAATAGCCAGAAGTTCTTTTTGTTTTATATAAACACGGAATTCCTAGCTTTTTAGACGATTTATAGACGTGTTTTTCATGAAAAAGTAGTTGCAAATATGGTGTGGAAATCCTATATTATTTATAGACGTCGTTCAATATATCGGATTTATCTTATAGATGATCAATAAACAATGGAGGAAACATGATGACCCAAGGAACGAAAGAGTATTCGGTTCCAGCAATTGAGAAAACCATTCTAATTCTGAATGCGCTCGCAGAGGCTGAGCTTTCAGCAAGTGATTTGCATATTCAATTAAAGCTTCCGAAGTCAACGACATTTGTAATCATAAATACACTTGAACAAAACGACCTTATCCAGAAAACGCCGGAAGGGAAATACCGGCTCGGACACGGTGTTTTGCGATGGGGCATCAGTTATTTTAAAGCAATGGACTTAGTAAGAATTGCACGTCCATTTTTGGAAAGCTTAGCCCAAGACACGCCATTTACGGCTCATTTGGCAGTGCCAGTAGAGAACAAACCGGTCTATGCAGATAAAGTGGAAGGCAAAGGTTTTGTTCGTTTCGCCACGACAATCGGTCAAGCCCAACCACTGTTCCGGTCGAGTGTTGGGAAGGCGATTGCCGCTGACATGACAGAGGAAGAAATTGTCCATATTTTGAATCAAGATGCCACTCTTTCTGCGCAGCAAATTGATCGAATGCTTGAAAAAATAAGAGGCGATGTGCTTTTCGTTCGTGAACATGGTTTCGTTATTGAAGATCAGGAATTTGAAGAGGGTATCCGCTGTATTGGTGCTCCAATCCGAAACTCCAGCGGGGAAATCATCGCATCCATCAGCATTACCTCGTTAGTTAAAGATTTGCCGGCTATCAAGTTTTTGACAATTGGGAATTTAGTAAAAGAAACGGCCGGGCAAATTTCACGTGCGATGGGATACCTCGGTAGCAAATAAATGAAAGGCGGGACAGAATTATGATATTCGATTGCCATACCCATTTGTTTCTTCCAGGACAAACCGAAGGGCCTTTCCTAGCCGCTGTCAAGCGCAGTTGGGGTGAAGATATGGACATCATCGCTACTCCGGAGCAGCATGAAGAAAACATACAACAATTTGATGGAGCTATTGTACTTGCTTTCGACGCTCCGGCAACGGGCATCCGCGTACCTAACCAAGTTGTAGCTGAGTATGTAGCAAAACATCCTGGACGCTTGTACGGGTTTGCAAGCATCGATCCAAACAGGCCTAATGCCGCTCGTCTGTTGGAAGAAGCTATCAAGGAATTTGGGCTTTGCGGACTTAAACTTGGACCGATTTATCAAAATTTTTACCCGGGTGATCGGAGTCATTTTGATCTATATGCCAAAGCTGACGAATTGGGATTGCCGATTTTGTGGCACCAAGGCACGTCCTTCGTACCAGAAGGGTATCTCGACGCCTCCAGACCGGCATCATTAGACCCGATAGCCCGTGCTTTTCCTAACCTCAAAATGATCATTGCTCACATGGGACATCCGTGGGTGGATGAGTGCATTGCCGTTGTTCGTAAAAACGTCAATATGTATATGGATTTGTCGGCACTAGGTTCACGACCGTGGCAGTTTTATAATGCGCTAGTTTCTGCTATGGAGTATGGGGTCACGCACAAGATTTTATTCGGCTCCGATTATCCTTTCTTCACAACGCAGCAAACGATAGACCTGTTTCGGAATATTAACCACTTGGTGGAAGGCACTAAGATGCCGCGTATTCCGGAACAAATCATCGAGGATATTATTCATCGCAACACGCCGGAGTTACTCGGCCTGACCAAGATTGTAAAGTAAATCATAATTAAGAGGAGGCAATGAGACATGTCCAAAAATGCAGAACTTTATGAAGAATCGAAACTTTACTCGCCAGGCGGGGTTCATACGTCCATTCGTAACGTGAATCCAATGAAGGTTTTTACTAAAGGTGAAGGCGCTTACATATATGATGCGGAAGGTAACAAGTACATTGATTATCAAGGTGCATTCGGCCCGATTATTCTTGGACATAGCCATCCGTATGTCAATGGAAAAGTGATTGAAGCTATTCAGCGAACTGATTTGTACGGCGTTGGTTGTACGGATCTGGAAGTGGAACTAGCACGCAAAATTTGTAAACACGTCCCTTCGTCAGAGCAGGTGCTGTTTTGTAATTCAGGATCTGAAGCTACTTATCATGCGATTCGATTATCGCGTGCGGTAACAGGACGCAACAAACTGATCAAATTTCAAGGCTGCTATCACGGCTGGCACGATTATGTCGCTCGCAACATGCTCAGCGCTTGGGACATGATCGGTAAACGCGATCCCGGATCAGCCGGCATGATGGACGAAGCGATCGACAATACGTTGGTCTGTACGTTCAATGATCTTGATGATGTAGAAAGGACCTTCCGTGAGAATAAAGGGCAAATCGCGTCTTTGATAGTGGAGCCGATTCCTCACAATATCGGGTGTGTTATGCCGCAGCCTGGATTCTTGGAAGGGCTTCGTGAGCTTTGTACGGCACATGGAGCGCTGCTGATCTTTGACGAAGTCATTACCGGATTCCGACATGATATCGGCGGTTTTCAGAAAGTGGCAGGTGTTACACCTGATTTGACAACGATGGGCAAAGCGATGGCGAACGGTTACCCAATCGCCGCTGTTGC
The DNA here is from genome assembly GCF_013141785.1 of Paenibacillus germinis. Lineage (NCBI taxonomy): Bacteria > Bacillati > Bacillota > Bacilli > Caryophanales > Paenibacillaceae > Paenibacillus > Paenibacillus germinis. The sequence continues at coordinate 164,557 of NZ_WHOC01000089.1, read as the reverse complement.
TGGAAAACGTGAGTATATGCAGCGATTCAATACGTATCCAGGCGGAGATGTCTGGTTTGCGGGAACCTATAACGGTCATGCCGTAGGCACAGCTGCTTCTATAGCGACACTTGAACTGATGGAGAACGAACCGGTACATGAGCACATTTTCCGATTGGGTGAGAAGATGCGTTCCGGCATTCGTGGCATTCACGAGAGGCTTGGCATCGAGGCCTATGTGGCAGGTTTCGGTTCGGTGTGGACGACTTATTTTATGACAAGCGAGCCGAAGAACTACTCTGATTTACAGCAAAATGACGCGGAGTTATACGTAGCTTATCGTAAGAAATTAATCGAAAAGGGCATCTATAAGATGCCAATGAACATTAAACGCAATCATATCAGTTATAGCCATACAGATCAGGATATTGATACAACACTTGAAATCATTGAATCCGTATTGAAAGAGCTAATCATCAAATAACAAGTTAGGAGTACTTGAATATGAAATTATTAACGTTTATTCAAAACGGTACTTACCGCTTAGGTGTGAAAATGGATCAAGGCGTGGTCGACGTATTGGCGGCGTTATCATCTATCTCCACAGAAAAAACAATACCTGCTACCCTACACGAAGTTATTGAAGGTGGGACTGGTGCGTTAAACGAACTGCGTGAATATATAGATATGGTTCTTGCTTTGGATAACGACAAAACAGCGTATGTATTGGACGAATCTACTTTAGTTTTAGGGCCTAGCGTTACGCATCCGAATAAAATCATTTGCGTTGGACTTAATTATCGCAGACATGCGGAGGAAACAGGTTCACAGATTCCACAATATCCGATTCTGTTCAATAAATTCAACAACACATTGGCAGGTCATGGCGACGACATACCTTTACCCAAGGTTTCGGAGAAAGTTGACTATGAGGCAGAATTAGCTATTGTCATTGGTAAAACAGCCAAATATATTTCCAAGGAGCAAGCGCCGGGTCACGTCTTTGGCTACTGTAATGCTAATGATCTATCAGCACGCGATTTGCAGGTGAGGACACAACAATGGCTGTTGGGTAAATCTTGCGATAAATTTGCGCCACTCGGTCCATATATCGTGACGGCAGATGAAGTGGGCAATCCGAATGATCTTGAAATTAAAACGTATGTAAATGGAGAAGTGCGTCAGCATTCGAATACATCGGATATGATTTTTCATTGCGATGAAATCGTCAGCTACATATCCCAGCATATGACGTTAGTGCCGGGCGATATTATTTTAACAGGAACACCTGAAGGGGTTGTACTTGGGTATCCGCCAGAAAAGCAAGTGTATTTGAAGGACGGGGATATCGTGTCGATCGAAATTGAAAAGCTCGGAACACTGACCAATCAGTTCGTTGCGGAGTAGTGGCAAAATGACACACAATTTGGAAATAGTTCATTCCCAAACAGCTGAACTTGCAGAAGGGCCTTGTTGGGATGTCGATGGCAAGCAATTGTATTGGACCGACATTCCGGTAGGGAAAATCCATATTTTGAACCTGGAAACTCAAGTGGAAAAAATAATTGCCATTGGACAACAAGTAGGTGCAATTGCGCTAAGAAAGTCGGGTGGAGCTATTCTCGCCGCTCAGCATGGGTTTTATTTTCTCGATCTCGATACAGAAAAATTAGTTCATCTTGCAGACCCGGAAGCTCATTTGCCCGATAATCGGTTTAATGATGGTAAGTGCGATGCGAGGGGGAGATTTTGGGCGGGAACCATGAGTATGAATGGAAAGAAAGAGGAAGGCTCTCTTTATTGCATGGATCAGGACATGTCAGTACGAAAGATGTTGGGAAATGTTAGTGTTTCAAACGGAATTTCCTGGAGCCCCAATAACCGCATCATGTACTATATTGATTCATTGACGAAGCAGGTAAACGCATTTGATTACGAGCTTGAAACAGGGGAGATAAGCAATCCCAGGATTGTTATCCAAATTCCGGAAGGTCAAGACATTCCTGATGGAATGACGACAGATACGGAGGGTATGCTGTGGATCGCACAATGGGGTGGATATAAAGTATCCAGATGGAACCCCATGAATGGAAGTCTATTGGATGAAATAAAAGTGCCGGCTGCTCAGGTCACATCGTGTGTTTTTGGCGGAGAACCCCTTGATCAACTCTTCATTACTAGTGCATGGCAGGGATTAAATCCGCAGCAAAAAGTGGAACAGCCTTATGCAGGGGCCATCTTTAGTGCGCAATTAAAAGTAAAAGGGATGCCGTTTCATAAATTTGGCTAGTGAAATAGTAAATGTTAATATGCTTTCGAAAAGCGATCTTTTTCTCTTAGACCACAAGAGATAGATCGCTTTTTCATATATAAAGATTGTTGAATATGTTACTATGATGGAGGGCTCTGCCTTTGAATATAATATGCGAATATAAGGACGCATTGAAGACTTGTCTTTATTGTATTGGCTTCATACAATGGGAGTAAAGGGAACAACACTATATGTTAGGAGAGCTGCATGATGCGTTTTAAAGATGTGTTTTCGATCATCGGACCATCTATGATCGGTCCATCAAGCTCTCACACCGCAGGAGCGGTCCGGCTAGGACGTGTTGCCAGACAACTGCTTGGCGAACAGCCGAAGAAGGTTGAAATCACACTATACGGTTCTTTCGCGGATACCTACCGGGGGCATGGCACCGATTTGGCATTAATTGGCGGTCTACTGGATTATGAAACCGATGATCCGCGTATTCCTGTTGCTGCGGAAGAGGCTGAAGCGCTTGGTGTGGAGATTGCCTTCCTTACAAGTAAAGATAAAGCTGATCATCCCAACACCGTTCGATTCCATCTTTCATCCGAAACAAGGGAATTGAGTATGACGGGAGCATCGATCGGCGGAGGCAATGTTGAGATTGTTAATGTGAATCAATTTGATGTAAAATTTACTGCGGTATACCCTACGTTAGTTATTTCCCATCATGATCGTCCGGGGATGATTGCAGATATTACCGCCTTATTGGGGCGCAGTGAAATCAATATCGGTTTCATGGATTTGGATCGGAAGGGCCGCGATCGGGAAGCGATGACAGTGATCGAGACGGATGTATCGATTCCAGATTCGCTTATAGAAGAGCTTAAAAATTTAAGTATGATACACGAAATAAAAAAAGTAGACCTCGCAGAAAGAGGCGAATAAATGAGATTCCGGACATTGAAACAATTAACGGAAGTGTGTGCTTCCGAAGGATTAACCATTGCAGAAGTCATGCTTGCTGATCAAAGCCAAGAATCAGGCAAATCACCTGAGTATGTCTTTGAAAAGATGCGAGCGTATTACCAAATCATGAAAGAAGCCGTCGCCAAAGGAATGACGGAAGATACAACATCCCGAAGCGGGTTGACGGGGAAAGACGCTCAGCGTGTTGCGAGCTATATGACAACGACAGAAGCATCTTTAGGCGAAGAGGCCTGCAAAGCGATGGCTTATGCACTCGCCGTTTCAGAAGTTAACGCTTCCATGGGACGAATCATTGCCACGCCGACGGCTGGCTCCTGCGGGATTATCCCAGGTGTTTTCATTAGCAGTCAGCAGCGATTTGGATGGGATGATGACCATATGGTCAATGGCTTGTTAAGCGCTGGCGCGATCGGTTATGTAATCGCCAACAACTCCTTCGTCTCCGGTGCAGAAGGAGGATGCCAGGCTGAAGTTGGATCTGCCATTGGTATGGCAGCAGGTGCGCTCGTGGAGCTTCGCGGCGGTACGCCTGAACAGGCGATGCACGCAGTTGGGCTTGCGCTGAAGAACACCTTGGGACTCATATGCGACCCCGTTGGCGGTTTGGTTGAAATTCCTTGTATTGTCCGTAATGGATTTGGGGCGGTTAATGCAATGGCAGCAGCTGATATGGCCTTGGCTGGTGTCAGATCCGTCATCCCATCGGATGAAGTCGTTCAAGTGATGTATGAAGTAGGAACGGCAATGCCGGAGAAACACCGGGAGACGGCCAAAGGTGGCTTAGCTCAGACACCGACAGGCCAACAAATCATGAAAGAGCTGAATCTGGGTAAGAAGCAGCGTTAGTATCAAGTCTGTGGGTGAGGTTTTCGCCTGCGGGCTTTTTTTGTATTGAAAATATGAATTCCGGCCTTTAGTGGATACAGTTGTTCGTCACCCGAAGGTTGTTTTGTTCTTAATTCGCCACATCTGACGCAGAATGCTGCTGAGACGATGTTTTTCATCGTTACAGTGTAGGGGGCGCTAGAAATTAACTCCCTAACGATGAAAAACATGCTTAAAGTCGTTGGAACCGCCCCGTCTGACGCAGAATGCTGCAGAGACGATGTTTTTCATCGTTAAAGTGTGGGGAGCGCCAGAAATCAACTCCGTAACAATGAAAAACATGCTTAAAGTCGCTGGAATCGCCCCGTCTGACGCAGAATGCAGCTGAGACGATGTTTTTCATCGTTACAGTGGAGGGAGCGCAAGAAATTAGCTCAGTAACGATGAAAAACATGCTTAAAGTCGTTGGAACCGCCCCGTCTGACGCAGAATGCAGCTGAGACGATGTTTTTCATCGTTACAGTGGAGGAAGAGAGAGAAATCTGCTCCGTAACGATGAAAAACATGCTTAAAGTCGCTGGATTCGCCCCACCTGACGCAGATGCTGTTGAGGCGATGTTTTTCATCGTTACAGTGGAGGGAGTGAGAGAAATTAGCTCCGTAACGATGAAAAACATGCTTAAAGTCGTTGGAACCGCCCCGTCTGGCGCAGAATGCTGCTGAGACGATGTTTCTCATCGTTAAAGTGTCTGGAGAGGTAGAAATTGGATTTTTTCATGTTTGTTTCTACAAAAATTTGGCATCCTAACTGCATCACATTAACAAGGGGTATATTTGATGAGTTTGATGATGCGGAAAAAAATCGTGTTTAGTTTATTGTTGTCCTGCACATTCTCTATACTTGGTGGTGGATGCTCCCAGAAATCAAAAATGGAGGCGCAAGGCAGTAAGGAGCATTCGAACCTTGCCATAGAGCGTGAAACCGATAACAAAATGTCGGACTGGAATTTAACGAGCAGCGATGCGGAGCTGTATATAGGTGATTTGGGGGTAGATCAGCTCTATACAAGCAACCAGGTGAGGAGCTTGACGACTGGAAGTACGAAGCAGGCGCTTTTACCTAACGGCTTCCCCTTGATTCAGGCTTTCCCCAATCCTGCCATCGTTCCGAAACAAGGAAGTTATGTAGAGAACGTGATAGATACGGCCATCAGCTACCTAGGGACACCTTATGTGTATGGCTCGAACAGATTGGAGCCCTCTTCGTTTGACTGCTCTGATTTCACACGTTGGGTGTATTTGTATGCACTCGGGATGGATTTGCCTTGGGATGCCAAAAATCAGGCCGCCTATGTAGATGCCTTGTCTAAACGCAAGTATCATGATATAAGCAAGGCGCGGCGGGGAGATTTATTGTTCTTTACGAGCTTTCGAGGCAATCGGGCAGCGGATTACGCAGGACTTACTGCTTCCCAGAAGCCGATTACTCATATGGGGATTTGTTTAGGCAACGGGAAGATTATTCATTCGGCATCGAAGAAAACAGGCGGGGTTCGGATCGATAAGATTATTGAAAAGAATTTTCATTTGCAATACCGCTTTATATTGGGCGGCGGGATACTGGATTAGCAAATAAATGACCCACTACAAGGACAATTAGCCTTGTAGTGGGTCATTTATTTAAGCGCTCGTTTTAGTTAACGACTCGGACGGTTGTTTGACGCGTGTTACACTCTTCCGGCCATCGATAGCCACTGGAATATCACCGTCTACAGTGACTCGGCGCACAATCCGATGCTGGTCACCGTAATCGTTGATCGCGTAGTGCTGTGTTGCGCGATTGTCCCAGATCACGACATCGCCGGCAGACCAGCGCCAACGAACTGTATTTTCCAACTTAGTAATATGCCCCTGAAGTAAAGACAATAGTTGGGCAGAATCTACTGAAGAAAGGCCCAAAATTTTCTTCGCGAAATGACCAAGCACAAGGGTGCGTTCACCCGTCTCTGGATGCACACGAACGATCGGATGCTCAGTTTCATACACCGTGGAGGCAAAAACTTCCCGATGATGACGCTCCTTCTCGGGAGAGACTTCAGGACGCTGCGCGGCATAATCGTAGTCGTTACTATGCAGGGCCCACAGCTGATCCACGAGAGTACGCAGTTCAGAGGGAAGGTGCTCATAAGCGGCAGCGGTATTCGCCCAAACCGTGTCACCGCCGGAAGCGGGAACGACAACGGCACGAAGAACGGAGGCCTGCGGGTAAGCATCGACGAAGGTCACATCGGTATGCCAAGAATCGGCCCGTCCGCCATGAGTGGAATCAAGCTCAAGGACATAATCAGTTCCAGTTTTAATTGGCACCGTCGGATGAGCAACAGGGTCACCAAGCAGGCGAGCAAAAGCCTCCTGCCCCACATCATCTAACTGTTGCTGATCACGAAGGAAAATGACTTTGTGCTGCAATAACGCCTCGCGGATCGTCTTAACCGTCTGAGTATCCAGATCAGCGTTAAGGCTCACCCCTTTTATTTCTGCACCAATTCTGCCTGCAATCGGAAGCACCTCAATGTGACCGGGAGTTACCTTAACTTGTTCATTTGTACTCATACGAATTACCTCCATTTTATTATATTTATGCGCCTCCAACGGCAGCAGTCGCATACTGATTAGCAGGTCGGGACAAGCCCAAATGTCCCCGCAGGGTAGTTCCAGAATATTCTGTTCGGAATAATCCTCTTCGTTGCAGCTCGGGTATGACGAGCTGCGCGAATTCTTCCAAACCAGCTGGTAAATAAGGCGGCATCACATTAAAGCCGTCACTGCCGCCGTGTAAGAACCACTCTTCCAACTGGTCAGCTATTTGGATAGGCGTACCAGCAAACGTACGATGACCGCGTCCGCCAGCTAGACGATGAAGCAGCCCGCGAATGGTTAAATTGTCGCGCTTCGCTAAATCAGCGACAAGCTGGAAGCGGCTTTTATTCCCATTGATGTCGGACAAGCTTGGCAGCTCCGGCAGAGGTCCATCCAACGGATATGAGAATAAATCAATGTTCAACATATTGGACAATTGATTTAGCCCATATTCCGGAACGGTTAATTCGTTTAATTCTTGCTCTTTTTCTTTGGCTTCTGATTCGGTACGACCGATAATGGGGCAGATGCCCGGTAAGATTTTCAACTGCTCAGGAGAACGGCCATACTTGGCAAGTCTTGATTTTACATCCGAATAAAACTGTTGGGCCTCTACGAGTGTTTGCTGAGCAGTGAAAATGGCCTCCGCATACTGAGCGGCGAATTCTTTGCCAGATTCGGAAGAACCGGCTTGAACAAGCACTGGATATCCCTGCGGAGACCTAGGTATATTCAGAGGTCCGCGTACTTTGAAGGTGTCGCCGACATGATTGATTTCCCGGACTTTACTTCGATCTGCGAAGGTGCCCGATTCTCGATCAATGATCAGAGCTTCATCTTCCCAGCTGTCCCACAGACTGGTCGTTACGTCTAAGAATTCTTTAGCCCGTTCATATCGCTTACTGTGCTCCAAATGGTCATCTTTGCTGAAATTACTAGCCTCAAAAGAGCTTCCGGATGTGACGATATTCCAGCCTGCTCGCCCCTTGCTTATGTGATCCAACGAGGCAAATTTGCGCGCAACATGAAAGGGTTCGTTATACGTTGTAGAGACGGTGCCGATAAGTCCGATATGATCGGTTACCGCGGCTAAGGCAGATAACAACGTGAATGGTTCAAGTCCAACAAACGCGCCATGCTTAATGTTCTGACTGACCGCCAATCCATCCGCCAAGAAGAGGGAGTCGAATTTAGCTTGTTCCGCAATTTGCGCAATCCGTTGAAAATATCGAATATCCGTAATATTCTCCGGCTCTGTGTTTTTGTGTCTCCATGATGCTTCGTGATGCCCCGTATTCATGATGAATACATTTAAATGCAGCTGTCTTTTCGCTTTACTCATGATCACTCACGCACCCTTTTATTTTTTTACTCACTATAAGTTTGCTTCCAACCCGTTAATCTCTTCTCTAGCGTAACAAGTAGGTAATTAATGATTAAACCAATAACCGAAATAGAGATAATGCCTGCGTACATATTCGTAATTTGAAAGCTGAACTGTGTATATTGAATTAAGTAACCGAGACCGGACTTCGCACCGACCATCTCAGCGGCAACGAGGACGAGAATAGAACCGGCTCCAGCCTGCCGAATGCCTACGAAAATAGTCGGAGTTGCAGCAGGGATAATCACTTTGCGAAACAAGCTAACTGGCGATAAACCCATTGAACGAGCTGATTTAATCAAAAGTGGATCGACATTTTTGACACCGCTAATGGTGTTCAGTAGAAGCGGGAACGTGCAGGCATACAGCACGATAGCAATCTTAGAGGTTTCACCAAGTCCGAGTAATAGGATGAAAACTGGAAGTATGGCAAGTGCTGCCGTATTTCGCAATAATTCGAGCAAGGGATTGAGATATTCCGATACAGGCTTCCACCAACCGATAGCGAGACCAAGAGGGATGCTGATGAGGATTGCCAGGGTAAATCCGCCCAAAGAACGCGATAAGCTGGCTATTGTATGCTCGGTAAGATCACCCGATAGCAGCAACTGCCACCAAGCAGCCGCTATTTCGGAAATCGGAGGGAAGAACGTTCGATCAACAAGTCCTACACGAGGCGCCACTTCCCATACGAAAAGCAAGGCCACGATGACTATGGCATTTTTGAACAGCTTTCTCAGCTTCGCTAAGGACCATAGGGCGACATCAAAGCTTTCTTTTTCACGAAGAACCAGGGCTTTCCCCGCATTCACACTAGCCATTAATAACGCCCCCTTTTAACGCAGATTTATTGTGCTCAAAGCCATCCAAGCTTTTGGCTATCTCTTGCTCCTGGGCTCTCGTTACTTCGTCTTTAAGCAAATCCCACACCTCATGGCGCAGCTTGACGAAGTCAGGATGAGATCGCAAATCTTCTTCACTTCTTCGTGATTCAAAAGGGATATCAATGACTTTCTTGATTCTTCCTGGACGAGAGGTCATTACAGCGACACGCTGGCCTAAATAAACCGCTTCTTCAATGCCATGCGTGATGAAAATGATCGTTTTTTTCGTAGCCTCCCAAATACGCAGCAGTTCGCTTTGCAGGGTTTCACGTGTTTGCGCATCAAGCGCAGCGAAGGGTTCATCCATCAGCAGCACTTCAGGATCGTAGGCCAAGCTTCTGGCAATCGCAACCCGCTGTTTCATGCCTCCTGAAATCTCATGGGGATAACGGTTTTCGAAGCCGGCAAGCCCAACCAGATGAATGAACTCTTGGGCAGTTTTGCGGCGCTCCTTGCGACCCACCCCTTTGGCTTCAAGACCAAACTCCACATTCGCAAGCGTCGTCTTCCACGGGAAAAGCGCATACTGCTGAAACACGATGCCGCGATCCAGATTCGGTCCTGTAATGGCCTTGCCATCTAACAAAATCTGCCCGCTGCTTGGCTTCGTTAAGCCCGCAAGTAAATCGAGCAATGTTGATTTGCCGCAGCCGCTAGGGCCGACGATGACCATGAACTCGCCTTTCTTCACCTCCAAATTGATATCCTTTAGGGCGGAAATAGGCTGTAAATCTTCTTTCAAATGCCCTAGGTTTCTTTGGATTCGAAACGATTTCTGCACATGCTGAATGCTTATTTTAGCTGTCATTTGCAGCACCTCCTTAACGGTTTCACCAGTCTGAAACTGGCTTTATAAGCAGTTACTTTTTCTCATTTACAAAAGGATTGAATTCATTCGTGTACAGGCCTTTGATCTTCAATTGCCCATCTTTGATGACACCTTCGTTCACAAGCCAATGGATCCAAGTATCGAATTCCTTGTCGGAGATTAAGCCGCCTTTACCAGCAACGCCGGTACTTTTCCAAAACTTCACGTTAGAAGTATCTTCTTTTCTGCCTCGTGCGTTTATGATTTTCTCATAACGAGCGACAACTTCATCCCGTGGTGTTGTCCGTGCCCACTCAATAGCTTTGGCCGTTGCTTCAACAAATTTACGCGAGGCATTCGGATTCGCTTTGATGAATTTATCAGTCAACACGTAACTGCCGGCACTAAAGGTGCCAAACAGATCGATATCCTTAAACAAAGGATGAATGCCGCCGCGCTCCAGCGCTTTGTCACGCAGTACACCGCCTAGGGCAGCTACATCAATCTGTTCCGCGCGCAGCGTCTGTTCCGTTGTGACCGGCGGTACGACAACTAGCGTTACTTGCTTAATCTCCTCCGTTGTTAGGCCGGCTCTGTGCAAGTATTCCTTAATGACGAATTCATGGTGAGCGCCTAGTGTATTCACTGCAATTTTCTTACCAATTAAATCCTTTGCAGATTTGATGGGGCTGCCATCCAAAACGTAATATCCCGTCCACGTATTCTCATCGACGCCATAATAAGCAATAACTGGCTTGATCGGAGCTTTGGCAGATATCAATTTCACGATAGCCCCATTAAAAGCTCCGCCAAAATCGGTATCCCCCGTTACGACGGCTTGAATATCTTGAGGGCCACTGATCGTGTTGCCGATAAATTTCAGCTTCAAAGGAGCTAAGTACCCCAGATCATCGGCTAATTCTGGAAAAGTAACAGAGCCAACACCTCCTTGATAACGAAGCTCGGTTACTTCAGGTGCACCGCCGCTCGCAGATGCAGTCGCCTCTGTTTTGCCGCAGGCTGTCAATAGGAAAGAGGAAGCAAGAAGTAATACGATGGCTGTCGTACAGCCTTTTTTAGCAAAATGAGTCATGTTCATTTCCCCCTAACGATAATTTGCTTTCATTGATTTCTAACCAAGTTATCTCCAGAGGTCCGGTCGTAAATTGTATAATTCCTATAGACTTACTATGAATATATTTCTATAATGAAATATAATCTCAGCCCACCCAACTGTCAATGAATTGGAAACACATGAACATGAATGACGATGAATGACCATCTTAACCCCGGCAGGAGGCGCGATGACCATGACCTTACAGCGATTCAACCTCATTTCTTTGCATGATGCGATCGATTTGCTTGGTGTAAGCCGATCCACCTTTGACAGATGGCGTAAGTTAAAACAGCTTCCTTTTGTGAAAATAGGGAAAGAAATCTTAATTGATAAGAATGAACTGGAGCAATGGGTTCGTCATCATTCTTTTAGCTTACAGAATCCATCATTTGTCTCAGGCGCTTCTAGAAACGTCACATCTAAGGAGATGCCCACGATAACGGTTGGTTATCAAAGCGGAACGGCCCATATGTGGACAGCGCTCATCATGAAAGAGCTCGGCTGGTTAGAGGAAGAACTCATCTTAGCGAATCCTAACCGTTCTGTTCATGTAAAATGGTTGGATGCAGCTAATGGAACATTGCTTCTGCAGGGATTGATCGGGGGCAGCATCCAGATTGCTTCCTTGGGAGACTATCCGATTGTGCTTAGTCAATCACTGAGTCAGACACTGCCTGCATTTCGTCCTATTTTACTCGCCTTTGACGGCAAAACCTCCGGTGGGCAAGGGATTTCACTCGTGATGCGCAAAGGGCTGGAGATCAACGATATTTCGGAGATCTGCGGGTGGCCGCTTTCATCGGCAGCGCAATCGAGTGCAGGTTATCGTTTATCGAAGCTGCTTCAATCGCTTGGAGATCATGAGAATCATTTTGAACATAAAGAAATGGATGAATGCATGGCGGGGATCGTGAAGCGGGAGCTTGCCGGAAGTGTCATGTGGGAGCCGTATATTAGCTTGACTCAATACCATGGCGTAGGTCAGGTGCTTTTTCCAGAGGGAATGGGGGAGAATTATTTAACGGGAATTGTTGCTGATGAGAATTGGGCGCGACATCATGAAGGAGACGCAGTTGCTTACTTAAAAGCACATGTTCGGGTCCACGCGTTTATCCGTAATCATCCTTATGCAGCCGCCGAGCTTATTTCCAGGACTAAAGGAATTCCCCCAGAAATTACAGCACGCGTAATCGCTAAAGTAAGATGGGACGCTGCTTTTTATTCGAAAGATATGAACGCTCTACAGCAGTTATCACTTCCATTATCCAAAGAAATCTGTTTCAAAGGTGAATATTTGCAACTAGCTATTAAGGCATTAAAGCTGCCCCTTGTGAGCTGCGATCCGTTGGAAGGGGATTGGGCCGTGGAGCAGTTATACTAAATGCAAAGAGGCTTTCGCTTCGCTTCATTTCGGTATATAGTAAAAAAGAATTGAAGTGTTGAAAGGAGTGCCGAATGCTTACAACAATGCGAGATGAACAAAATGGTATTTTCCCATCCGTATGCTCACTGGATTGTCCAGATCAATGCGGCTTGCTGATTCATAAAGAAGCTGGGAAGATCGTTAAAATAGAGGGAGACCCCAATCACCCGGTAACACAAGGGGCTATTTGCAATAAAGTCCGCAACATGACGGCTCGTATATATGATGATAAAAGGCTGCAGTATCCCATGAAACGCGTGGGCCCTAAAGGTGAAGGCAGTCAGTTTGAAAGAATTACTTGGGAAGAAGCGATCGAAACCATTACAAGTCGGTGGAAAAAGCTGATCGAGGATGAAGGCGCAGAATCTATCTTGCCTTACAGCTTCTATGGCAACATGGGGCGGATTGGGACGGAAGGGATGGATCGTCGATTCTTCAATCGGATGGGTGCGAGCCGACTGCTTTATTCGATCTGCGAATCAGCAGGCACAGAAGGCTACAAGTATACGATGGGAGGCAGCTTCGGGACAGATCCAGAGGATACGATTCATGCCAAGCTGATCATCATGTGGGGCATTAATGCGGTCAGCACGAATATGCATCAGGTTATGTTGGCTGAGAAAGCCCGTAAGAATGGCGCACAAATCATCGTGATTGACGCTCATAAGAACCAAACAGGCCGCTGGGCGGACTGGTTTATTCCGATTTTGCCAGGAACAGATGCTGCGCTTGCTCTAGGAATCATGCATATCTTGTTCGCTGAGAATCTGGTAGATGAAGCATTTTTGCAGCAATTTACCGCTGGGCATGAGGAGCTAAGGGAACATGTGCGTCAATATGATCCTTCTGTGGTATCTAAAATAACGGGTGTACCTGCCCACGACATCTACCGCTTAGCTCGCTTATACGGCCAGACTTCGCCATCTTTTATTCGAATTGGCAACGGCATTCAACACCATGATAACGGTGGTATGTGTGTGCGGACCATAGCTTGCTTACCAGCGTTAACGGGGCAGTGGCTGCATAAAGGCGGCGGCGCGATTAAAGGAAATGGCAGCTACTTGGAGCACAATATTCCAGCTTTACAGCGACCTGATTTGCGGGAGAAGGAAGCTCGCCAAATCAATATGAATTTGCTCGGGAGCGCCTTACTGGAGCTTGATCCGCCTATTCGTTCGCTATATGTGTACAATTCAAACCCGGCGTTAGTTGCTCCTCATGCGAATAAGGTGAGAGAGGGACTTCAGCGGGAGGATCTGTTTACAGTAGTTCATGACCTGTTTTTGACCGAAACAGCGAAGTTCGCGGACATTGTGCTTCCTGCGACGTCCTCCTTTGAAAATACGGACTTTTACCGCTCCTATTGGCATCAATATGTGCACCTTCAGCTTCCCGTCATGACTCCTTATGGGGAAAGCAAAGCGAATGTGGATGTGTTTCGTTTGTTGGCGGCGGAGATGGGCTATGAGGATGAAGCTTTGGGGGATACCGATGAAGCTTTGATTCGCCAGGCTTTGGATCATCCTGGAAACCCAGCTCTGAATAACATATCATATGAAACACTGCTGGAAAAACTGTTTATCAAGGCGGATGTTAAGCCATTATTCCCTGGGGAATTAAAGACACCGAGCGGGAAGATCGAGCTGTATTCTCATGAGATGGAGAGTAAAGGATTCCCGCCACTTCCGACATATACGCCACTTGTGGATGAAGGTGATCTGCCATTCTTGTTCGTTCCGGCACCGAATCATAACTTCTTGAATTCGACGTTTGCGCATAATGAGAAACATATTCGAATGGAGAAAACGCCGAAGCTTCATATGAATGAAGCGGATGCGTCCGCATTAGGCTTGGTCAGTGGCGATGTTGCCCGTGTATGGAATGATCGCGGAGAGTGCGAGTTAGTCGTAGCGGCTGGCTCGGATGTGCTGCCGGGCGTGGTTGTAAGCCAAGGGCTTTGGGCGGATTTGCCTGGGAACAAAGCGTTGGTTAACGCGCTCACGCCAGACCGAGTAGCCGATATGGGCGGCGGCGCTACATTCTTCTCGGGCCGTGTGCGGGTGGAGAAGCGCGAAGTAAACTGAACCCTTGGGCGCATCGCCGCATAAGGTAATTCAGGAGGATCGGAAGCCCAGTAGGTGTATCCCTAATGGACGGGACTGGTACTTCAGGTATTCTATGCAGTATTCAAGGTGGGAATATTTACGTGATCGAATACTTATACCACACCCAATTTGCTACCAAACATTATGCCTTCAATCAAATTCGGGATATACTCCCTTTCCCGCAATGCCCGCAGCCTCAACCGCCTGTGCACCAACCGAAACTTTTATATTAGTTTGAAAAAGAAGATTAGTTTATAAAAGAAGATTATTTTAAAAAGATTCCAAATGCCGATCTCATGGATCGGTTTTTTTCTTTTTAGCTACTAGGGACAATCCGTCCTTTGAAATGAAAAACGGACTGCTGCACGCTTAAATATAGTTTCTCGATAACTCAGCCTGTTGTTACACGATTGTCCAATTAGGTCACACGCAGAGTATTATATCACTTAGAGCAGCTAGCTAAATGTACTTGGACTCAGAGGAAGGGTGAAGATGGAGCCAGATGTCAGAAAAGTACTTCTCAGCCGCTGAGAGTAGGCAAGTTAGCGTGTTTGCGGGTCTGAGAGGGCAGAAAAGGCTGTCTCGGAGGCCCAGATGGAGCGAAAGTGAATCCAGACGTCTGAAAAAGACTTCTCAACTGTCGAGAGTAGGTGAGTTAGCGGGTTTGAGGGCCTGAGAGGGCAGAAAAGGCTGTCTCGGAGGCCCAGATGGAGCGAAAGTGGAACGAGACGTCTGAAAAGGACTTCTCAGCTGTCGTGAGTAGGTAAGTTAGCTGGTTAACTGCCCATTTTTGCTCAAAATGCGAAATTTTGCTGCACTTTTTGCATGTAACACGCCAGAGGCTTGCTGCCTAAGACGACCAAATCCTAATAATACCCCTCTAAGACCTAAATAAATGACAATAAAATTAGTTTGAAAGAGAGTATGATGATGGTCACAAGGTATTTGTATGCGCTTACATATATGTTTCGAACTATTAAACAGAATAAGGAGCTTGTTGACATGAAAATTCATCTCATTCAAAGAAAGCTAGCCATGATGTTAATGATTTCAATGGTTTTCTCATTACTCCTCATCCCGTCGCCAGGGAAAGCGACTGATGTTGAAGTGGATGTGGCTGCCCTATTGCCTACAGCGGATGCGGCTATCGCTATGGACACTACGAATGCAGCAATCGCCAATACTAACTTTGATACCAAAACGAGCACCACAACTGGTATTTACAACATTTTATCCAGCAGCACGGTCAAAAGACAGGCCTACTATAAGTTTAACGTGGCTGCGGTTTCAGACAGTGCATACAAGTATTATTTGCAGGTCTCTGCAAAACGAGGGAGCGGTGCAAATGACGTGGACACAGCTTTACAAGTGTTCGCTCAGAACGATATTACATGGCAGGAAGCAGCCATTACTTGGAATACAGCGCCCCAAACGGATATGGCTCAATTAGATCAACTAGGGCAAATCACGGTCACTCAGCCTAATACGATATCCAAGCCGGCTCTATATACGGTAGACGTAACCAATTATGTAAGACAGCATTTATCGGATGGCGCAGTGTCCTTCGTTGTCGGTGATTCACAAGGCTTAGGCAGATCCGTTAATGTGTATTCCAAAGAAACGACGGCATCCAATCCTAAGCCGCAGTTGGTGGTGAAGCGAGTGGTTCAAGGTGATAATACACCGCCTACTTGGCCAGCAAACGCTGTTTTAAAGTCAAGCAATCTGGGAACGGACTTTGTCCAATTAACTTGGCCAGCAGCTACAGATGATACCTTAGTAACCAACTATTTGGTCTATCAAAATGACTCCGTTCTTTCTACTGTTTATGGCAGTACGTCTTATAGCGTCGAAGGATTAACACCAAATACGAGTTATTCCTATAAAATCATCGCTGGAGACGCGGCAGGAAACTATTCTTCAACCCCATTGACTTATAGTGCAACAACGTTAACTTCTCCTGTTACTCCCCTACAGGTTGTGGAAGTTAATGCTAGCAGCAGCGATGGAAATGTAGAGAGCAATACGCTGGATAACAATTTATACAGCCGTTGGTCAGCTTCAGGCGATGGTCAATATGTGATGTTTGACTTAGGGCAAACGAAGAGTATCGGGTACGTGGGCATAGCATTTTATAAAGGTGATCAACGTTCTACCCTTATCGATATTCAGACTTCAAATGATGCTATCACATGGACGAATGTGTTTAGTGGAAGCAGCCGCGGGAGTACGGTTAACATGCAGGCATTTGATTTCCCGGATACCACTGCTCGCTTCTTAAGAGTGGTAGGACATGGTAACTCGGATGGCAGTACCTTTACCAGCTTAACGGAAGTGATGATTTATGCACCATTTTTATCAGGAGATACACCGGTAGCCATTGTTCCAAATATTACGCCTACGGCTCCCCCAGGCACAGTTCCTTTCACGAAGGCTGGCTTGACGAAACCAGATGGTTCCGAGCATGCCAAGCATACACCTAACGCTGTAACGGGAAATACCATCAATGTAGTAGATTATGGCGCCGACCCAGCGGATAATGAACAAGATGACCGGATAGCTATTCAAAATGCCATCAATGCTGCCGCTTTCGGCGATGAAGTCTTTTTACCGAATGGTGTGTATAACTTGAAAACGTCGCCTGACGGGTTTATTAACATAAAACTCAAATCCGGAGTGAATGTAAGGGGAGAAAGCCAAACTGGCACTCTTTTGAAATCAAGTATTGACGACGTCAAGAATAGTTCTGTCTTGAAATCATCCAATCAACACGATATTGTCGTTTCGAACCTGACAGTAACCTCAACTTGGAATCGTACATTTTCCTTAGAGCATGCTACGAATAATCCAGAGGCCGGAGGACCGGACAGTATGATTGCCATAGCGAATTATGGCGAGAATCCGTCCTATAACGTGACCATTGATCAGGTTACTGTTGAACGGTTTAGACGGATGGCGATTCGGATTGAGAACAGCCATGATGTCGTAGTTCGCGGCAGTACGTTCCGAAATGCAACCGATCTCGGTGGCGGCGGAGCTGGCTACGGAACATCCATTCAAGGAATGCCGAAGGTCGACAGGCTCGGTTTTGATAATGATACGTATTGGAATGTGGTGGAAAATTCTACGTTTGAAGGGCCGTATTTGCGTCATGGATCCCTCATCCAAAATGTAGCGCACAATAACGTTCTGAGAAATAATCACTATACTAATACCAAATTGGATGCTATTGATCTTCATGGTGAGCTCGAGTACCTGAACGAAGTTCACGGGAATACGATCGAAAACATCTTCACCGGCGGTGGCATAGGTCTTGGAAACACAGGTGGTACAGCGCCAAGCAACCATAGCAAAACAGGACCTAATAACTACATTCATGACAATGTCATTCGAAACTCACGTGAAGGCATTGTTGTTACGATGGGTACGCCGGATACGTTGATCGAGCATAACACAATTGAAAACACGACAACTGTCAATAACGGTGTTGGGATTAACATTTTAAATGGACCAGGTACTAGGATTATCAATAATCTAATTCGCAATAATACAGCGGGCAATTACTGGGGAATTCTGCTCGAACACGATAACGGTGACCAAAATGCCAATAGTGTAGGACAGGGAGATCCTCAAAACGTACAAATTACAGGGAATACGCTAACAGGAAATACGAATGGGATTCAGCTGCAGGCAGGCTCAAACATTACGGTCAGTAAGAATTTCTTAAACAATATCGGGACCAATTATGAAAAGGCAGCTGGTGTGACGGTTACGGAAATATGGCCTTCAGCCGACAATACCTTAAGCGTTTTGACAATCAGTGCAGGTACATTAAATCCTACGTTTGATTCAGCTGTAACCGAATATACGTCAAGTGTGTCTAATGAGATAGCTCAAATCAGCATCCATTCAACGTCTGCAGACAGTCAAGCGAAGATAACGGTGAACGGAGCATTAGTTGTAAATGGAGAGGCTTCCAGTGACATTCAGCTCAGTGTCGGCGAAAATAGGATCGACATTACTGTTACGGCCGAAGATCATTCTACAAAGACGTATCGACTGACAGTAACTCGGCTGTTATCAAACAATGCGAATCTAAGCAGCTTGACGATTAGTGCGGGAACATTAAGTCCGGAATTTGGAGCGAATGTAACAGCATACACGGCTTCGGTGTCAAATGGAACCAGTAAGATCACCGTCACGCCAACTGTTGCAGACAGCCGGGCAAAGGTAACGGTAAACGGAGAAGTAGTTGTAAGTGGAGCAGCATCTGATGTTATTCACTTGAAAAAGGATGAGAACACGATTGAAGTTCAGGTGACAACTGAGGATAACTCCACTAAAACATACAAGCTCATTGTGATGAGAGGCAGCGAAAAGGATAAAGACAAGGACAAATAAAGCTATTAAATGTTCAACTATGATACAATACGGAAAAATGAATGTTAAGTGGTGAGTCTATGACATTTGAAGAGGTAATGAATAACCTAGAGGAGCTCGGAAGCGAGCAAACGAAGAAAACGTTGCTTCGGCATGGTGCGCAGGAGCCTCTTTTCGGAGTTAAAGTAGGCGATATGAAGAAGCTGGTCAAATTCGTCAAAAAAGACCGTGAGCTAACCCTCGCTCTGTACGATTCAGGTAATACGGATGCGATGTATTTGGCTGGACTCTCCGTTAATCCAAAAACAATGACGAAGCAAGAACTTCAGAATTGGGCGAAGCAAGCCTATTGGTATATGCTCACCGAATATACGGTAGCGGGCGTGGCTGCAGAAAGCAGCAGCGCGCCCCAATTGGCAAGGGAATGGCTGCAATCTCCCGACGAATTAATTGCCACATGCGGATGGAGTACTTATGCAAACTATATAAGTATCACACCCGATGAGAAGCTCGACCTTCACGAAATTGCGCAGCTATTGGAGCAAGTGAGAACAACGATTCATGCGGAAAGAAATCGTGTTAGATATACAATGAACACCTTCGTTATTACGGTGGGTGCGTATTGTTTTCCTCTATTAGAAGCTGCGACGGAAGTAGCTAATGAGATCGGCAAGGTTCATGTCGACGTCGGTCAAACGGCTTGTAAAGTACCGCTCGCGAGTGAATATATTCATAAAGTGGAATCGATGGGCCGAGTAGGAACGAAGAAAAAGACGTGTATTTGTTAAAAAAGAGTTGATCAAGGCTATGACTGAACGGCAGTGTAAGATGCCGCTTCGGTTGCAGCCTTTTTTAACATTTTTTTCCCTGTTAAATAAAGGATAACGCTTACCCTTGCAGAAACATTGAAGGTGTGGATAGAAGGGAGCGCAGTGTCAGCTATGTTATTAGAAAAATTATTTTTGAACATCCTTATCGTTCTTGCTCCTGTCTTATTACAGAGTGTCTTTGGAGATCGATGGCGCAATGATCAGTCACCGATCGTGATGGGCTTGCTTTATGGCACAGCCTCCTCACTTTGCTTATTATTTTCTTATTATGAACTTGATTTGTACTGGGACCTACGTTATGTTCCCCTTGTAATTTCGAGCATCTATTGGGGACCCCTAGCAGGTCTAATTAATTACATTATGATAATGTTGATGCGTACGTATCTTGGTGGCGATGCGCTTATATTTGGGTACATCAGTATGACACTTAGTTTTATTATCCCCTTTGTTGCTTCTTACAAAATCAAAGAACTAACAGGAAGCTCACGAATAAAGGCAACTATATTGGTTTCGCTAAGTCCGTTACTGGTGATGCTGCTCATTTTAATGAGCTATGTGTCTCTTTACAAAGGTTTTGAATCGTTTGATCTTGCTACTATTCCTGCTATGATCTCATTTGGTATACTCCTAGTTTTAGGAACCTGGTTATCATCCTTGCTGCAAGAAATACATGAAGAACGATTTAAAATGAAAGTTCAAATTCAAAAAGCTGAAAAAATGAAAACCCTTGGCGAGTTAGCTGCATCCATCGCACATGAGGTTCGTAATCCGTTAACTGTTGTTCAAGGTTTTCTGCAGCTTATGCGCCCGAATGAGCAAGGGAAGAATCAACAATACCTGCATATTGCCATGGAGGAGCTAGCGAGAGCTGAATCGATTATTAACGATTACTTAAATTTTTCCAAGCCAAAACTAACCAAATTAGAAACTTTTTCATTTTCTGACGTATTAAACAACATTATTGTGCTTCTAACGCCAATGGCGATGAAGAATGGTGTTGAGATTACTGTCAATCTTGAGGACAAAATTTATATCTTTTCGGATCGTGGACAATTGCAGCAAGCCTTGGTGAATGTGATCAAAAATGCCATTGAAGCGACGCCCGCCAACGGAGAGGTACAGGTAAGCTTAAAAAGATTGGTTGGCCGAGCCGAAATCAAGGTTATTGATAATGGCAAGGGAATGACGAAAGATCAGCTCTCTCGTATCGGTAATTTGTTCTATTCAACGAAAGATGTTGGAACGGGGTTGGGGACAGCTGTTAGCATTCGGATTATAGAAACGATGAATGGGGAAATGCACTACGAAAGTGAGGAAGGCGTTGGTACGACTGTCATCATCATTTTGCCTTTATAAGAGTCATACCATTTTAAGTATATAAGAAAGTATAAGTTTTATACTTTTGCTTCGCATCTACCTTGACAAACGCGCTCGTCCCTGAAGGACGACGGAGTCGTTTATCCTTGGTGACAGATCTGGGAGTGATGATGATGGGAATTACGATGTATGTGAGCATAGCCGTAAAGTTGGTTGTTGCTTTGGTTGGATTGCTGATCATGACACGACTTCTGGGAAAGAAAGAGATTTCTCAGCTTACGGCTTTTGATTTTGTCTCCTCCTTAATGCTCAGTGAGTTAGTTGGAAATACGATTTATGATGACAATGTTCATCTTAGCCATCTTGTATTCGCACTTGTGATCTGGACACTGCTTGCACTTGCCCTTGAGAAGTTTATCTGGACAGTCCCTTGGATTTCTCGATATGCAACCGGAACACCCGATTTACTGATCCGTGATGGGGTTATTGACTTCAAGGCGATGAAGCGTAACAATCTGGACTTTGGTCAACTTAGTATGCTGCTGCGGGAAAATGATGTGTTCTCTATGAGGGAAGTCGCCTATGCGTTGTTTGAGACGAATGGCAGCATTAGTGTGCTCCGCCAAAAGGATACGGAAAGCCAAAACAATGGGGTTTCCCCTAAGAAAAGGGTCTGCCTGCCGGAGAGTATTATTGAGAATGGGAGTATCAATGAAGCAGCGCTGCAGCGTCTCGGCCGTGACCCGGAATGGCTGAAGCAGCTATTGCAGCTGAGTGGAATCAGCCATCATGAACGGGTTCTTTTTGCCGAATGGTCCGATTCAAACGGACTTTTCTATCAGCTTAAATAGATTTAGCAAAAAAGCCTAACCAATCCAAGGGATTGACTAGGCTTAATGCTTATAATCTGCCAATTAGCGATTATCGATTTTTTCAGGATAGAGGTCATGGTTCATCAATCGATGTTCAGCCATCGCTTCGAACTTCGTGCCGGGTTGACCCCAGTTGCAGTAAGGATCGATAGAAATGCCGCCGCGCGGGGTGAATTTACCCCAAACCTCGATATAACGAGGCGCCATCAGCTCGATCAAATCATTCATAATAATATTGACGCAGTCCTCGTGGAAATCACCGTGATTCCGGAAGCTAAACAGGTACAGTTTAAGTGATTTGCTCTCCACCATTTTAATATTCGGAATATAGGAGATGTAGAGTGTAGCAAAATCAGGCTGTCCAGTTACTGGACACAAGCTAGTGAATTCAGGGAAATTAAACTTAACAAAGTAATCTCTGTTCGGGTGCTTGTTATCGAATGCTTCTAATAAAGTGGGATCATAGTTGAACACATACTTGGTTCCTTGATTGCCTAATAAAGTAATCTCTTTCAAATCTTCGTTGCTTCTACCTGCTGACATGGGTGGTTCCTCATTTCATAGTTTTTTAGAGAGGGAGTTCGCGAACCTCTTGTATTTTTCATTAGAAATGTACCATATACGCACGTAAAATGCATCCTCGTCGCTAATGGAATTTCGTGGAGAGGCCATTTTTTCATACGAAAGTTTCAGCATATTTCACGATTGTAGAAAGGTAGCCAAATGGGCTCTCTGCGGGTAAAATAGATAAATACATGTGTAACATAGAGATGGAGGTTCGTAAGCTTGAAAGCCTATCAGGAACTATTACAAGATATTCTTACTAATGGTACGAAAAAGGAAGATAGAACGGGGACAGGAACAATTTCAGTATTTGGCAGACAGATGCGCTTCGATCTTGCGGCAGGATTTCCTTTGGTGACGACCAAAAGGGTACCTTTTCGCTTAATCGCTAGTGAAATGTTGTGGTTTATTAAAGGCGACACGAATATTCGTTATCTGTTACAACATAATAACCACATATGGAATGAATGGGCTTTTAAGAAATGGGTGGAGAGCGCGGATTATTCGGGACCGGATATGAGTAACTTCGGGTTACGCTCACAGCAAGACGAGACCTTCAAGCTTCAATACGATGAGCAAATGGATGAGTTTGTGAAAAAGGTGCTCGAGGATGACGAGTTTGCCAAGCAATACGGTGAGCTCGGGGATGTCTATGGCAAACAATGGAGGGATTGGACGACGACGCAGGGAGGCACGATTGATCAGCTCAAAGAGGTTATTCATATGATCAAAACGAACCCTGATTCTCGCCGTCTCATCGTATCTGCATGGAATCCAGAGGATGTACCCAGTATGGCGCTTCCGCCTTGTCACACCTTGTTTCAGTTTTATGTGGCGGAGGGCAAGCTGTCCTGCCAATTATATCAACGCAGCGCAGATACTTTCCTTGGCGTACCTTTTAATATCGCTGGCTATGCACTGCTAACGCATCTTATTGCACATGAATGCGGGTTAGGCGTCGGTGAGTTCGTCCATACGATCGGAGATGCCCATATTTATACGAATCATATGGATCAAATTCAAACACTGCTCAACCGCGAGCCGCGCGAATTGCCAACACTCAAGCTGAACAAGGATGTTGCTTCTATATTTGATTTCGACGTTAGTGATATTGAAATGCTGGATTACAATCCGCATCCAACGATTAAAGCACCAGTGGCTGTATAAACAACATGTGACGAAGGGAGGGGCTCCTGCATGAGTATTTCATTTATTTTTGCAATGGATCGCAACCGAGCCATCGGTGTGAATAATACACTGCCTTGGCACTTACCAGGGGATCTGAAGTTTTTCAAATCCGTGACGATGGGTCACCCTATTCTTATGGGGCGGAAGACGTATGATTCCATTGGCAAGCCGTTACCGGGCAGACGCAACATCATTCTCACGCAAAATCCAGAGTTTGAAGCGGATGGCTGTGAAGTCATTCATTCTGTGCAAGAAGCGGTGGACGAATTCCGTGATCAGGAACTGTTCGTCATTGGCGGGGCGGAAATCTTCCGACTGTTTACTTCCGTCGTAGACCGCATGTACATTACGCACATCGAGCATGAGTTTGAAGCGGATACGTTTATGACCGAACTAGATTTGTCCGTGTGGACGTTAGTGTCCAGTGAACAAGGAGAACGGAACGAGAAAAATCCTTACGAGTACTACTTCCGAATCTACCAAAGAAAGCAAGCTTAAGGAAATAAATAAGGCCCTGAGTTATCTGTTATTATCACAGAGAGCTCAAGGCCTTTTTTTTTATTTACGCTTTTTTGTAAGCGACACGATCAGGGATA
Organism: Paenibacillus germinis; assembly: GCF_013141785.1. Taxonomy (NCBI): domain Bacteria; kingdom Bacillati; phylum Bacillota; class Bacilli; order Caryophanales; family Paenibacillaceae; genus Paenibacillus; species Paenibacillus germinis. Next base: position 140,404 of record NZ_WHOC01000089.1, on the reverse strand, counting down.
AAGCTCCAAGTACGACTGCAGCAATGGAGAGGTAGAGAGAAGTGTTGGATGATGTGCTGCTAGCTGCACCGCTACCAGCAATTACCTGTCCGTGGCTATCTGTCGTAGCACCGGCTGCTGATTTGGCTTTGACTGTCGTTACAGAAGCGGGCTTGTCAGATCCATTAGCGCCAACCCATTCAACTACGCTGCCATCCTTATAAGTTTGGTATGCTTTCCACACGATCTCGGTAGCAGCATCTGCTACCTTGCCTTGCATGTTGAATTCACCGAATTCCGTACTAGCAAGCCCATCTCCGGTTGCTTTCCAAGTGACCCCTGTAATTTTACCAGCTGTATCTTTAGCTAGCTCGTAGGTCCAACCTGCTTTGGGCTCGAAGCGAGAAACCGCTACAGCATCCATAGGGAATTTCACTTCTACTTTCACAGTAGGAATGTCTTTCTCTGAAGGCACACGTACCGTGAATTTCTCGTAGCTGCCTTGAGTGGATTCTTTCGGATATACAGTAACGTGGGCGCTGGCGATACCCGCGAGAAGCATAGAGCCAATCAACATAATACCTGCATTTAACATCAATTTTTTAAACATAAAACGTGTTCCCCCTTCAAGTTAGCTCTTATCATGTTGTCCATATTACCTGATCGACAAGCATAAGAGTATGACTCGAGTGGGCTATTTTTTCGACTAGTTTTGTCCTTTTCGTGTCAATCCGTGCTTAATGGCGAATGCGGTGAGCTGGACACGATTCTCGAGTCCAAGTTTTACCAATATATTTTTCATGTGGTTTTTAACCGTATGTTCGGATATCAGCAGCTTTTCTGCAATCTGCCTGTTGTTATCCCCTAAGGCAACATAGGCGGTAATTTCCTGTTCCCGAGAGGTCAACATGCTCGGTGTCGGGCCTTCTGTATGCATACCAATGGGGGCGCGGAACCTTTGGAAAAGCTTATCCGCCATCCCTCTGGCGGCTTCAGAATTATCGTCGAGCAGCGCTCGAAGGTAAGTGAGCCATTCGTCTGGGTCCATGTTTTTTAACAAATAGCCTTGAGCTCCGAATTGCAGCGCTGTAAAAAGGTCAGCTACATCATCGGACACGGTGAGCATGACGATGCGTATAGCCCCGTATGCTTGCTTAATGCGCCGCGTTGCTTCAAGTCCATCCATAGGGGACATATGTATATCCATCAAAACCACATCAGGCGCGACCTCTCCGCAAAGTAGAATAGCTTCTTCACCGCTGTTTGCTTCTCCTACAATATAGAAGTCGGATACAGGCTCCAGCATACTGCGAATCGCTTTCCTAGCCAGTGGATGATCGTCTACGATGAGAACGCGGAACGGCTGATTGCTCGGCATTAGCTCCTCCTCCTATCTGCTTGTACCAAAAGTGTAGTTCCCGTAGGGAACTCGCCAGATTCCTTCATATTAAGCTCGAAAGATGCACCTAGCTCGGCTGCGCGTTTCTGCATCAACTCAACGCCATAGGTCTTCCCCTTGGATGTTCTGTGATGCAATCCATTTCCATTATCGGTAATGTGTAGACGCCATGCCTCTGGATGAGCTTCCAGAATAATTGAAGTTTGTGTTGCCATGGAATGCTTGCGTATATTGGTGAACGCTTCTTGTATAATGCCGAAAAGCTGAACTTCTTCTCCAGAAGAGAAGCTGTTCTCTTCCACGGTTAACTTCTCATGAAGCTCAATACCCGTCACCAATTGCCAATTCTCCAGAAATTTATGGATGCGCTGCTGGAAGTTGGCCCCTTCCTCCGGTGGTGTTCTCAGATTAAAAATGGCTTGTCGCAGCGAGTTATCGATTTCGGATACCGCTGCTTTGGCTTCTTCCAAATCTCCTTGCTTCAACTTCACATTAAGGAAGAAAAGGGTTTGAGCCAAGTCATCATGCAGCTCTCTGGCCAAACGCTCGCGTTCTTCATACACGGCTCTGCGGGCTTCACCGATTGTCACTTTCTCATTGCTGCGCTCAATACTTTGAAACATCCATGAAGCAAAGAGATAGGAAAGCAGCAAAGTAATGATGGTAATCGTGAAATTACCAGCTTCCATGGTTAAATAATTAAGTAAAAATTCATGACGAATATACTCAAAGCCGCCGATGATGAGAACAGGCACTAGAATCGTAAAAAGCTTGAAAATACGAAGAGACATAGGGCCGATCCATTCCTTTCCGTAGTCCATCTTTGGAACGGTTTCTATTATATCAGATATGTGTTAGATTTCTTCACAAAAAAATGAGGTAGGTACTTCTCAAGTCATGCACACGTGTGCTACATTATTATTAAATCGTAACACGAAAAGAAAGGCAGGGTGTCAATGATGTGGAAATCAATACTACAGCAGAGAAGAAGCTGGGCTGGGTATGTTGGTGTGATCGTCCTCTTACATATACTTGGGCTTATCGGATTATATAGTGTCGCGAAAATGACGCCTGCCTTTTGGGGGATTGGGCTCCTTGCCTACACATTAGGGATGCGGCATGCATTCGACGTTGACCATATTGCGGCGATCGACAATACCGTGCGCAAGCTCGTTCAGCAGAAGAAGAATCCATTAGGTGTTGGTTTCTACTTTTCTTTGGGACACTCCTCTGTCGTCTTCATCATGGCCATTGTGACGGCATTCTCTGTACAATGGGCAGCGCGTGAGCTTCCTTGGATGCAGCGTTTTGGAGGTGTTATCGGCGCTTCGGTTTCCGGTCTGTTTCTTGTCATTATTGGCATTTTAAATTTACTCATTCTTATTAATCTATATAAAATGTTCTTGAAATTTCGTGGCAGCACGAATGATGATAAAGAGTTCGAGGAGCTTCTCGAGTCCCGTGGATTCATTGCTCGAATGATCAAACCACTTTTCTCTTTCATAGGCAAAAGCTGGCATGTATATCCGTTAGGTTTTCTCTTTGGATTAGGTTTTGATACAGCGAGTGAAATTGCGCTCCTAGCGATCTCTGCCCATGCGGCGAAGGAAGCTATCCCTTTCATTGGCGTCATATCACTTCCGCTGTTGTTCGCGGCAGGAATGAGCCTCTTCGATACAGCCGATGGGATGTTCATGACCAAAGCTTACAAATGGGCATTTCATACACCGGTACGTAAGCTTTATTACAATTTAACAGTGACCGCATTGGCTGTCATTGCTGCTTTAATCATTGGTGTGATTGAGCTAGGTCAAGTTCTCTCCGAAGAATTCAGGTTGGAAGGCACCTTCTGGACGTGGCTGCAGGAGATTGATTTCGGGACATTAGGCTATATCTTAGTTACTCTGTTTGTGGTGGCATGGGCCATTTCCATTGCGGTTTGGAAAGGGATGAAGATTGAAGAACGCTGGCGTGCAAAAGTATAAATCATCGTGAAAAAAGTGGTCTCTGATAGCCTATGAGACCACTTTTTTGTTATGGATAACAATGGAATATGAATATTTTCTAAAGGTTATGATTGAAAAAAGGATTTTGCTGAAATATGTTGAAAGTAGTCTGTCTGAACTTCAGATACTCTGTAAAAGAAAGTAGGACTTATATGATTGAGTTTAAACATATTTCCAAAGTATATCCTAACGGAACTATTGGGTTGAATGACATTAATTTAACTATTCATCCCGGAGAATTCGTTGTTATTGTAGGTCTATCAGGAGCAGGTAAATCCACCTTGCTGCGTGCGATTAACCGTTTGCATGAGACGACAGATGGAGAAATATTAATCGATGGCAAATCCATAACAAAGGCGAACGGTGCCGAATTACGCCGTATGCGCAGAGATATCGGGATGATCTTCCAAACCTTTAATCTAGTTAAGCGTTCTACCGTGATTCGAAACGTATTATCCGGACGTGTAGGCTATCATTCTACCTTGCGTACAGTGCTCGGATTGTTTCCTAAACACGATATCGAACTTTCCTTGAAAGCACTGGAGAGAGTCAATATTCGGGAAAAAGCTTATTCACGCGCCGATGAATTGTCCGGCGGTCAACAGCAGCGTGTTTCCATCGCGAGAGCGCTGGCACAAGAAGCGAAAATCATTTTAGCAGATGAACCAGTAGCCTCCCTTGATCCATTAACGACGAGACAAGTTATGGACGACTTGAAGCGGATCAATACAGAGCTTGGTATAACGACTGTCGTTAACCTTCACTTTATTGACCTCGCACGTGAATATGCAACTCGAATTATCGGACTTCGCGCAGGTAAAGTCGTATACGACGGACCCGTCTCGGAAGCAACGGATGATGTATTCTCCGAGATTTATGGCCGTGCGATTAAGAAAGACGAGCTCTTGGGGGTGCTGGAGGAATGAGTGTAGCGACAGTCAAGAAGCCTCCTCGTACGAAAATCTATCTCATTGCCCTAATCATGGTGCTTTTCCTGATTGGGAGTATTTATCAGACAGATGCGACGCTGACGAAACTCGTTACCGGTACTCCGGAGATTGTTAAATTCATAGCCGAGATGTTTCCGCCGGATTGGCTGTTTTTCGCTGATATATGGAAGCCAATGGCACAAACGCTGCAGATGTCCATTATTGGTACAGCAATTGGAGCCTTGTTTGCTTTTCCGATGGCACTGCTAGCAGCTCGTAATGTTACTACGGCGCCATGGCTGTTCTACCCAGCTAGACTTATCATGAATCTATTCCGTACAATTCCAGATTTGCTGTACGCAGCGTTGTTTGCCGTTTTGGTAGGCTTTGGCCCAACGGCCGGTACACTTGCACTAATTTTCTTCACCTTTGGTATTATATCTAAGCTTTCTTACGAATCAACGGAAGCTATTGACCCCGGACCGCTTGAAGCCATGACGGCTGTTGGCGCTAACAAACTCAAACTCATTCGTTTCGGCGTCATTCCTCAGGTTGCGCCTACGTACTTGGCTCATTTATTGTACACATTCGAAGTTAGCATTCGGGCCTCAGCTATTCTCGGATTGGTTGGAGCCGGTGGTATTGGCTTGCTGCTCAAAAACACGCTGGATCTGTTCCGTTACGATCAGTCCTGTGCCATTGTTATCTATACCTTATTAGTTGTTGTTATTATTGATTTGGTCAGTACACGATTCCGTTCCTATTTGCTAAAAGGCAGCGCGAAACCGATGTCAGCTACGCGTTCAACTACGTATAAGATAATCGGTTGGGTGGCCGTTGTTGCCTTGTTCATATGGGCATTAACTGGCCTTGAGCTGACAGGCTTCCAACCAACGACTTGGATTCTCACGAAATCCATGTTATCCGGTTTAGTACATCCTGACTGGGCTTATGTGTATATCCCAGAAGGTGAAGATTTACTTCGATCCTTGCTTGAAACCTTATCTATTTCCTACTTAGGTAACTTTGTTTCAGCGATTGTCTGTCTCCCGTTTGCCTTCTGGGCAGCAGCTAATATGAGTCGATTTCGTGCAGTTTCAAGCACAGGGAAATTGTTCTTGAGTGTCGTACGAACAATACCGGAGATTATTATGGCTTTGATCTTTATTAAAGCAGTAGGACCAAATGCCTTTGCTGGGGTTATGGCATTAGGACTTCACTCTGTAGGGATGCTCGGCAAGCTTTATGCAGAAGCCATTGAGAATATGGATATGGGACCTACGGAAGCCATGACGGCTGTAGGTGCAAACATTTGGCAGCGGATGGCGTTTGCCGTGGTGCCGCAGGTCATTCCTGATTTCATTTCGTATACCTTATATCGCTTTGAGATTAATGTCCGTTCAGCGACATTGCTAGGTGTTATTGGTGCAGGAGGTATCGGTACGCCACTCATCTTTGCACTCAACGCGAGGCAGTGGCCGCGAGTTGGTATCATCCTCATTGGGATTATTGTCACCGTCTCTGTCATTGACTACATCTCAGGGACACTCCGCAAACGCATTGTATGAGGACATGGGAAAGTCTTTATAAGTGAAATTTAATTGAAAAATAAGCCTCCAACACCAGCTATCATAGTGGGTTTGGAGGCTTATTTGTTCATAAATGGGCTTTTTATTAGGATGGTTCTTTTTGGGGCAGAACCGTTGTGTTGGTTTTAGGATAACAGGAAAATGTCTATCGGATTTCGTGGATTGTGGAAAATCGGTTCAGAGGAAGATTATTTACTGGCAAATTGATTGTAACCCGCTAATGAGCTGGGAAGTTGTATAACGTGCAACAATTCTGCCTAAATCACGCCTTTTTCCCTTCGTTGTTGCAACATGTACAACAATTTGGTCCTAAACAGGCCATTTCTCAACAAATGGGCTAAAAATGTTGTACCAACTGCAACTTCAAGTTGCTAAATAGCCTTTAGGCGTGTGAAATGCTGTAGAAAATACAACATTGGTAACCCACTATAGCCCATTTGCTCTCACGAAAAGCTGAATGACTCTAAAATCAAATCCTTGAGGGGGTTTTTCTATCTAAAATTTAGCTGTAATGACTTCCTTGGGCAACCAAGCGAAGTGACCTATTTTCACGTCGATTGTGTGATTGGGCTAATGAATCCAAGACTGGTTCTAACACCTCAATTTGTTCGATTAGCTCTATAGGAATCAAGACATTATTCAATTTCAAAAGTCGAAAAGTAGGATGGTAATTCGTAATGACCCCCCTTATCTCGTCTTTACCGCACCGGATAGAGACTTCTTTTTTGCAGCTAATAAGCATTTCGAACATCCAATTTTTCACCTCACTATGATATATGACAGGTCCAGGTAAACGTTTGTCATGCAAAAGTAAAAAAACATTTACACGGATGTGCCACATTCATAGTATGCAAGGGAGGTTCGGAGTAGAATACAAAAAAAATACCTCTACATGCTTCAGAAGAATGCATGCAAGGTATTTTCATTTGAAACGAAGAGCTAGGGCTTATTTCAAGCCCATTTCTTTGTTAACGCTACGAACGATGTCGAATTTCGCATCGTCAGAAACTACATAGCCTTTGTGTGAGTAAACATCGAAAATGATTTTTTGACCATCTGGGTCGTTACCAATAGCGATGAATGCGTCTTGGATTTTCTTTTTCCATGCTGCATCCATATCGGAACGAACAGCGATGGTATCATTAGGAATTTTGTCAGAGTAGCTAAGGACACGAGTTTGTTTGAATACATCTGGATAATCTTTAGTCATATTCGTACGGATGTCTTGGAATACGCCTACAGCGTCAACTTGACCGTTAAGAAGAGCGATAACTGCTTTATCATGGCCTTGGAATGGAACGCCAGTTACATCTTTAACTGGATCTACGCCAGCTTTTTTCAGTACGAATCCAGGGTAAGTGTAACCAGCAGCGGATGTAACACCTTGCCAGCCCATTTTTTTGCCTTTTAGATCTGCAACTGTTTTGATTGGGGAATCTGCTTTAACTAGAATCTCTGATTTATAGAAATCAACTAGATCCTTCGTTGGTTGGCCTGTTGCATCGTCAACGCCTAAGCGCGTTGCTTGTAAAAGCAGGTCTGCTGCTTTACGAGTGTCATGGGCAACAACGTAATTGCTTGGTGGCAAGAAGCCAACATCAACTTGTTTGGAAGCCATAGCTTCGATAACTACGTTATAATCCGTTGAAACGGAAACCTTAACCGGGATACCAAGCTTGTCTGTAAGAAGCTTCTCTAGTGGCTTTGCTTTTGCTTCAAGCGTCTCTGCATTTTGGGAAGGTACGAACTGTACTTTAAGCTCTTTAGGTACGAAGCCTGCAGCTGCAGCCGGTGTAGCGGAAGCTTTCGTAGATGCGGATGCAGCAGGAGCTGTTTCCTCTTTTTTTGCACAGCCTGCAAGAACACCTGCAGCAACAATCATGGACAAGCTAATGACAGTAAATTTTTTCATCATCTTTTTTGACCTCCGTTTAATTGTTTACTTTTATCTATGATGTACTATAACATTATCATATAATATATGGAAGATAGTGTGAAGTATTTGTTAATCTATGACAATTGATATGTATGGCGTTACAAAATAACATCTTGGAGTGGGTAATTTGACTCAATCTAGCAAGCTGGAGAAAAGTAGAGTAACTATATTAGAAACAAGTGACCTGCATGGAAATATGCTGCCTATTCATTATGCAAACAATCAACCAAACGATGTCGGGTTATCTAAATTGGCTGCGCTAATTGCAGCAGAACGCAAGAAAGATCCCCATGTTATTGTGATCGATAATGGGGACCTGATTCAAGGAACACCACTTGCGTATCATCATGCTAGATTAGATAACGAGCCGATGAACCCGATGGTCCTTGGTCTGAACTATGTGGGTCATGATGCGGCCGTTATTGGCAATCATGAATTTAACTATGGACTTCGTGTACTGCAAAAAGCGGTTCAGGAATCAAAGTTTCCTTGGTTATGCGCCAACATTGTGGATGCGGAAAGCGGTGAACCGTTCCTAGGAAAGCCATATTTGATTAAAGAGTTACCGGACGGCGTTCGCATAGGTATTCTGGGATTGACAACTCCCTATATTCCGAATTGGGAGAATCCCGATCATATCAAGGGTCTGGGGTTCGAAGATGCTCTAGAGTCAGCTAAGAAATGGGTAAAGGTACTCAAGGAGCATGAGCAAGTGGATGCTGTTGTTGTCTCCTACCATGGCGGTTTTGAAAGACATCTAACGACGGGTGAGCCTACGGAGCCTCTAACGGGAGAGAACCAAGGCTACCAACTATGTATGGAAGTGGAAGGGATAGATGTTCTGCTTACAGGGCACCAACACCGAAGCATTGCGGGAGTAGAAATCAATGATGTCATCATTGTTCAACCAGGAACTGCAGGTGTAACACTTGGTAAAGTTGAATTAGAATTCTCGAAGGTAAATGACAAATGGCGCATCGATGCCAAGAAATCGGAGCTGCTTTCTGTGGCTAATATTGAAGCGGACCAGAAATTAATTGATGTTGTCAGTGCGTATGAAGCGAAGACTCAGGAGTGGCTCGACCAACCAATTGGTAAGCTGTCCGGAGATATGCTCGTCAAAGATCCCATGCAAATTCGCTTAAAAGACAATGCGCTAATCGAGTTCATCAATCGTGTTCAGATGGAGCTCTCGGGAGCAGCCATTTCAAATACAGCGCTGTTTGATAACGTATCGCCCGGGTTTCCAGCCGATATTACAATGAGAGACATCGTCTCCAACTACATTTATCCGAATACTTTAAAAGTGATTCGGATTTCCGGACAAGACATCAAGGATGCGTTAGAGCAGTCAGCAGAATACTTTGAATTAACAGTAGCTGGTGAAGTTCAAGTAAGCAGCAAGTTTAGAGACCCAAAGCCGTCGCATTATAACTATGATATGTGGGAAGGGATTACCTATAAATTGAATATATCCCGTCCAATCGGCATGCGTGTCGTACAACTGGAATATGAAGGGAAACCGCTGGATCTCAAAGCTTCATACGATGTGGTTATGAATAATTACCGATCTGCAGGCGGAGGCAATTATGCGATGTTCCAGGATAAACCGGTCATCAAGGATATCCCGACGGACGTAGCCGAACTATTGGCAGGCTACATCATGGAGCGTGGTACCATTGAAGCCAGCGTGAACGAAAATTGGGAAGTCATCTGGGACTAGGTTGTTGTCACAAGGATAAACGACTCCGTCGTCCCACTGGAACGAGCGCGTTTGTCAAGGTAGATGCGAAGCAAAAGTATAAAACTTATACTTTCTTATCTACTAAATAAAGCCGCACATAAGAGAGAGTGTAATGGACTCTTACTTGTGTACGGCTTTTTTGTTTGAATGGCGTTAGGATTCGCGAATGTATTCCCGGTCCCCTGACCTAGGATTGTAATAAACGCGATAAGTGAATCCATCCTTTGGATCAATGAACACCTCTGATGTTGAGACAAAGCCGTTTGAAGGCTTACTAGGCGTCGTTGAACCGTTGTTCTTATAGCGTTTGTCATAAATGAGATAGCCGAGAAGAAGGAGAATGATAAAGCCGATGACCCATGTTCCATAGATAAGTAAAATTGGACCGAGTCCACTCATAGCCTTCGTGTCCGGACGGCGGTGCCATAAGCGACAATTTCACTCATATTTTGTCCGATGTCACCGCTATCGAAACGCATCATTACAATAGCATCAGCGCCCATGGCTGCAGCATTTTTGACTAATCGGTCCATGGCTTGCTTTCGCCCGTCTTCTACCATCTGGGTGTACTGCGTGACTTCCCCGCCGACAAGCCCCTTTAGAGAGGCAAGAATATCACCGCCAATCCCTCTGGCTCGCACAACGACCCCAAATGTACTGCCTAATACTTCCGTGACTTCATAGCCTGCGATGTTTTCTGTTGTAGCTACGATCATGAAGATCATCTCCTTTTTTTGTAAAATAGACTCTTGCTACTTGATTGAGATTCGATATTATTAACTTAGTACGAAATTTAAAATAGGGGGTTTCACATTGAGTATGATAAAAACGATTGAGTTATGGCCCGGAGCATCCAAGATTAGCATAGGTGAAAATAACCAAGGATGTCCGAGTTTGACTGTATACCCTGTGTCTAATGGAGGCCTGAGCTCTGCAGTTATAGTATTTCCCGGAGGAGGCTACGGTACGCGTGCTGCTCATGAGGGAGAGCCTATTGCGAAATGGTTAAATGGACTTGGGATTTCGGCTTTTGTTTTGAATTACCGTGTAGCTCCTTACGAACATCCAATTCCACTCCAAGATGCACAGCGGGCAATTCGAACAGTAAGGCATCATGCGGAAGAATGGCAGATCGATCCGAACCGCATTGGTATTCTCGGCTTCTCGGCAGGTGGACACCTAGCTTCTACAGCCGGTACACATTATGATTCAGGGGATCAGGAGTCCGTCGATCCGATCGAAAGACAAAGCAGTCGTCCCAATGTGATGGTGCTTTGTTATCCCGTTATTACATTCTCCGGAGAGTATGGACATGAAGGTTCAAAGATTAATTTACTGGGCAAAACACCGGATGAGAAGTTGGTCTCGCTGCTATCTAATGACCAACAAGTAACTGCGCATACGCCACCGACTTTTCTCTGGCATACAGCAGATGATGCGGCCGTTCCCGTCGAGAACAGTTTGCTATTTGCAGGGGCGCTTAGTCGTCATAAAGTGCCTTTTGATCTGCACGTGTTTGAGAGCGGGCGTCATGGTATTGGAATAGCTGATGATCATCAGGAAGCTTACATTTGGCCTGAAATATGTGCGAATTGGCTCAAAAAGCAACAATTTGCATGACCAAGCTCTTTTACGAATGCCATATGCTTGGAGATTCGGCTATTGTGATTAGGCTTGGTACGGACATTGATTTATCCATTCTGAATCGTGTACGTCAGTTAACAGCTTACCTAGAGAATAATCGTTTTGAAGGTTTTATTGAAATAGTAACGGCGTATACAACAATCACGATTTATTATGACAGCTTCCAGGTTTACAACCATTATTCAGAAGAGGGAACCACCCGAAAAAATGGACGTGTCAGCTGGACGAATACGTTACTACCCTATGACATTGTCTTATTACATATACAACATCTCTTGGATAACTTTGAACATAAAAATGAGGTTCATACTAACGAGCCTAGGAGAACTATTGATATCCCTGTTTGTTACGGTGAGGATTATGGTCCGGATCTTGCGGATGTTGCGGCCTATCATCGTGTTAGCAAGGAAGAGATTGTGCACCTGCATACTTCACAGATTTATCCGGTATATATGATTGGCTTTGCACCTGGATTTCCTTATTTGGGTGGATTGGATGACCAGCTAGCTACACCAAGAAAATCGGTACCTCGGACGAAGATACCTGTTGGTTCAGTAGGCATTGGCGGTGCTCAAACCGGCATTTACCCCTTTGAAACGCCGGGCGGCTGGAATTTAATTGGTCGGACCCCGTTAGCATTATTTCGTCCAGAATCCGATCCTCCATCTCTATTGAAGGTAGGAGATCAAGTAAGATTTGTATCCATCACGGCAGAGCAGTTCCAATATGAAAAGGAGAGGAACATGGGAAATGGGGTTTGAGGTCATCAAGCCGGGATTATTATCAACCTTGCAGGATGAGGGGCGGTACGGACAGCGGAAATATGGCGTCATTACATCAGGCCCCATGGACCTCTTTGCGCATCGAGCAGCCAATATACTCGTTGGGAATAATACGGGGGCCGCTGCTCTAGAAATGACACTGCTAGGACCGAGCATGGTTGCCCAGAAGGATATGCTGCTATCTTTATGCGGAGCTGATATGGAAGCAGATAGGGATGGTATTCGAGTGCCACTATGGCGACCTTTTTTGATCCGTAAAGGAGACCAGTTAAATGTTCATTATGCAGTTAAGGGATGCAGAGCCTACTTAGCTGTGTATGGTGGTTTCGAGGTGAAACCTGTAATGGGCAGCAGAAGCACCTATTTACGTGCGGGCATCGGCGGTCACCAAGGTAGAGCACTCCAAGCGGGAGATGATTTGCCGGTAAGACAAGACGTGGCAGGCGATTATCTTCACCATCCAGGGTCTGTGAGTGCTTTTATTCGTCCGGGCTATGAAGAAAATCCAGTTATAAGAGTCGTAAAAGGGAAGGAAGCTGCCCTTTTCACCGAAGCAAGTGTACGTAGCTTTCTGGCTCAAAGCTATATCGTTACCGTACAGTCAGATCGAATGGGTTATCGCTTGGAAGGGAAGGAGCTAGAACTATCTGATGGCGTACCGAGTGAGATGATCTCAGAAGCGGTCGTCCAAGGGACGATTCAAGTGCCCCCAAGTGGACAGCCCATCCTACTGATGGCGGACTGCCAAACAACGGGAGGCTACCCGCGCATCGCGCACGTCATCACGGCAGATCTTCCCTTAGTAGCTCAGGTGAAACCAGGCGGAAAGATTCGTTTCCGGGAGGTCAGCCACCGTGAAGCCCAGGAGCAGATCTTGCTGCAGGCGATGGATTTGCGGCTGCTTGAGGCTGGGGTTCGGGCTTGGGTGCGGGATCGTGGATAAAGAGTCGAGGGCTGAAGTGTTGAAGAGCTGAAGTGTTGAAGAGCTGAAGGATTGAAGAGCTTTAGAGTTGAGGGCTGAGAGCGAGCTGAAAAGCTGAAGAGCTGAAGAGCTGAAGAATCTGAAGAGCTGAGGGCTGAGAGCTGAAGAGCTGAAGGGCTGAAGGGCTGAAGAGCTGAAGAGCTGAAGAGCTGAGAGCTGAGAGCTGAGAGCTGAGAGCTGAGAGCTGAAGAGCTGAAGAGCTGAAGAGCTGAGGAGCTGAAGGACTGAAGGAATGGGAAATTGAAGAACTGGGAGTGAGAATTCTGCGTATTGACTTGAATTGTGATATGGGTGAAGGCTTCGGCGCTTATCGCCTTGGGCGGGACGAGGAGCTGCTCGACTTCGTCAGCTCCGCCAACATCGCCTGCGGGTTCCACGCAGGCGATCCCGCAACCATGCGCAGCACTGTACAGCTGTGCTTGCGCAAGGGCGTTGCGATCGGGGCCCATCCGGGCCTTCCCGATCTACAGGGCTTCGGCCGGCGCGAGATCGCGATCTCGTCGGCGGAGGCATACGAGCTGACGCTGTATCAGCTCGGGGCGCTGCAGGCGTTCGTCCACGCCGAAGGCGGACGCCTGCAGCACGTCAAGCCGCATGGCGCGCTCTATCACATGGCTGCGAAGCGCCATGATCTCGCCGCGGCCATTGCGGCTGCGACCGCCAGCGTCAGCGCGGAGCTGACGCTGTTCGGCCCGCCCGGCAGCGAGCTGCTGCGGGCGGGTGCCGCCGCGGGGCTGCGGACCGCGAGCGAAGCCTTCGCGGACCGCAGCTACCAGCGGGACGGCACGTTGACGCCCCGCGATCAGCCGGGGGCGCTGCTCTTCAGCGCCGCCGACGCTGCGGCGCAGGTCGTAAGGCTCGTCCGCGAAGGGAAGGTCCTCTCCCAGGAGGGAGAGGATCTGAGCATGCGCGCGGACACGATCTGCATCCACGGCGATGGTGCGCACGCCGTGGAGTTCGCGCGCGACATCCGCGCGCTGCTAAACAGCAGCGGCATCGCAGTTGTGGCGCTCGGCCAGTAGTCAGCGTGTTTGCCCTCACCGCGACGGAGCTCCAATGTTTGAAAGAAGTCTTGTCACCCGAAGGAAGCTGCACAGATTACGGAAGACCTGTAAGTAGATACAGATGGAATTCCTCCTGTTAATTTCACTAGGACATCGTTGAACGTACATTTAACGGGAAAACCTCCAGCTACATTCAGTGTTAATGCGTCATTTAGCTGATTTCTGCTTAATTAAAGGTAGGTTTTCCGGTTAAAGGACTACCAAACGAAATATCCAATAAATTAACGGGAGTTTTTCCATCTATCATCGCAAAAAAGTGTGCTCAGAACTTATAGATGAAAAATAGATTGAGGAAAGATATAAAGGGATAGGACGTATGTTTTGAAAATTTGGTTCACCCTGACGGTTTACAATTTCATAAGGTATGATTCCATTTTCCTTAAATAGGGTTCTCATTTCGTAAAGTTTTCGCTTATATTCTTTAGATTTCGGGAAATTCCGATTATATTTCCCCATGATTAACCACGTCATGAACCCAATCCGATGAATTTTCTTCCTAATAATTTCAATGTATTTTTTCATTTTTTTAAGGAGACCCCCTAAATATTGAATGAATAATTTATTTAACTTATTCAAAAACATTAAGAAGAGTTATAGACTTCAACAAATTTTCCACATAAATTTTTCTTAGACTAACGAGAGTTCAAACAATAGAGGCTGCTGGCATTAGGTCGGTGGCTTTTTCTCTTCTACCATTTATTTTGAATGTCCAATCAGGTTGTGGTTCTCGACATAGAATAAGTTGACGCTAATATCCGTAAATTGCTCTGTCGAGATGTCAGTTACTTGAACGGGGGATGCTGCCTTGATTAAAATGGACGAGTACATGAAAAGGAAAATAAAAGGGAAGAAATACATTGGGGCTGGGGGAACGAGAGTTGTATTCGATTTAGGTAACGGGTATGTGTTGAAGATAGCAAAATCAAAAAAAGGGATCATATGCAACCAGATGGAAGTAAACCTGTATAAATCATCTTTGAAACCGATAAAAAAATATCTTGCGCAAATTATTGATTACGACGGGGCATATCGCTGGGTAACCATGAAAAAATATGATCGAAAATTCCCCAATTCTCCAATATATAGACGAGAACTTATGAAAATAGTAAAGAAATTTTTGGGCAATGGCATCATTCCATCAAATGGTGTGGGTCAGTATCATAACCCCCATACGCCTAACCTGCGTTTAAAGCGGAATAATCAGATCGTGGTCATTGATTATGGGGGATTTAAATATGACCATAAATGAAAGGGAAAATATATTGCAGTCAATTACTTAACTTTCTGCGAGTTTAAGTAATTGACTGCTTATTTTTTTATGTTTACAGTTTTTGATCAGTTAGAATCACGTTGCTTATTCGCTTGGACATTGAAATGGCGTTCTCTTCGTATAGAAAATAGAGCGTTTATTCCGGAAATCATCCATATATTCCCTTTCTTCACTAGTTCTATGTTATGCGCTGTCGTACCGCCATACAAGCTTCGCTAAGCAACACGTTTTGCAAACAAAAAGCGACCTCTCCAATACGTATTAAAATCGGTAAACGTAACCCCGGGTTGCCCGTACGTATTAATGAATCGCCCATTACCCGCATATATCCCCACATGGCCTACAATGTGATTGCTGGCAAACCGCCCAGGTGTGTAAAAGAACATCAGGTCACCGGTTTGCAGGTTATTGATGTCTACGGTTTGTCCTACTTGCGCTTGAGAAAGTGAGGATCTTGGCAGATCAACGCCGAAATGGGAATACACATACTGGACGAAGGAAGAACAGTCAAACGTATGCGTACTATCGTAGGGTCCCGATGAAAATACGTACGGCGTTCCTAAAAAGTTCTGGGCATAGCTTATTAAGTTACTTTTATCTACATTATTCACAGAAAGGCTCTGTAATTGTTTTGTTGAATTTCCGTGCTGCTGTGCAGATGCACTTTGTTGTTCGGACAACGCATTGTCATTGATCGGATTAAAGACAACCTGCGAATTTTGAGGGTTCCAATTTACTGGGGTACCCATCAATGTTGATAACGCCTGTGTTGTCATATAAGGTTTGTGATCGAATAATCTCGGAGCCTGCGGAAGTTCGATGGGTTTATCGCCTACTAAAGCTTGAGTTTGATTCACTTTAACGGAATAAACGGGGTCCGTGGCACCCATTGTGAAACTGTCGCCTACGTAGTGCAAATCAAAATCTATCGATGCAGAGGTTTCCTCCAGCGGTACCCAGACTAGTCCGTTTGTTTCACTGTAAACCTTAACATTGGAAAATGTCGAATTGTCTGATACAAACATGCTGGCACTCTGGCCGGCTTGGGCAGGGGTAGTCGTAGGCGCTCCGATGTTTTGGGTTTGTTTATTTGTACAACCTCCACCCATGAAGATCATAGTGATACAAAGGGTGGTTAAAACAACCTGCCATTGCGTTTTCTTTTGAAGCATCATAAACAAACCCCCTTTACCAGTTGTTATGGGGTAGTTTTTGTCAGGAAAAAAAATTTATGCATGAAATAGACTCGCTACAATCTCAGATCATCCGTGAATTTGCCGAGAAAGACTACAAATCTCGCTACAATCGCCCGATCAGAAATTTTTGACTCAGTATGAAGGCGAAGGGACTGTATAATTAGATACCCCCACCCTCCCCTTCCGGGGCAACTTTCCACGTCCAGTGAGCGTAAATTCCAAAAATTTCGACTCACTTGTGGTATGGTTAAGCATTTCAAACCATACCTCAGTCGTATCAGGAATGTTGTAACTAGGAGAAAACGAATATAACCATTCTTTCACTTGAGAACAAGCTGGAAATATGAGTAAATATAGAGGTAGCCGGCCGGGCTAATTACTTCGGAAAGGAGTGATCAAAGTGATTACAACAAAAGCAGAGGTGGTCTCTGCGTAAGCAGAGTCCATCGTTCCAAACGGGGGTCGCTAGGCCCCCGCATATTTTTCCTGAATGAGTAGACAGCGAGATGCTTTTTACATATAATGAGAATGTGAACACGTAGTGAACACCATAAATTAGGAGAGACTTTGCTCTCCAACCCAAATTCAAAAATTAAACTATCTGGTGAAAGGAGTGCTTTTTAATGAACACAATGACAGTAGCGATGAATGTTGCGGCCGCCGCAGAGGTACTCGTCTCCTAACTGAATATCATTCGTGGAATAACCGTTCACCTGAAGTGTATAATTGCATATACAACCGACAGGCACGATTATGATCGTGTTTTTTTTATTCCATTTTTTGAGAATGGTAGGAGGTTATGGGGCGATGAAGATACTCTCTGCAAATCAGACAAAGTTTAACTTTGCTCGACAATTTGAGGAGGTTTTCATCCATGAGTTACAAGAACGGGAAAGACGTTCTTCCCCCTAACCTATTAAAACAATTACAAGAATATATCCAAGGTGAAATTGTATATATCCCTAAGAAAGAGCAGAAGCGCGCTGGATGGGGAGAAAATAACGGAACACGCATTATCATTGAGCGTAGAAATCGAGAAATTTTCCGGTTGTACCAAACGGGTTCCACTGTGATGGAACTCATCAAAGTCTTTCATTTATCGGAAGACAGCATCCGCAAAATCATCGTGAAAACACGCGAATTAACAGCCAATCAAGCATAGAAGCAGCATCCCTAGAGGTGCTGCTTTTTTTTCGTTGAGCCTGCTTAGTATAGATTGCCGTCAAATTGAAGGAAATGCCTTTATTTTATTGAAATTAAAAAGAAAGAAAACGTAGTACACGTCTGATCGCTTTGGAGGTGATACAAGACCAATGCAGGATGAGCTGGATATCCGCAGTTTTATCGGCACACATGATGCTGATTTTTATGATGATGGATTTCACCGTCATTCGGCCGTTGAAGTCAGTATCGTGCTAGAAGGACGGTGCTTGTTCGAGTGGTCGAAGCGAAGTTGGATGGAAGCAGGCCATATCGTTATTATCCCGTCAGACTTGTCACACAGGTTTGAAGCGGTGACGAATGTTAGGTTTGGGGTTATTTTGCTGCAGGGAGTAACGGCGCGTACAATGGAGTTGGTCGCGAAGCTCGGAGGAAGCGGATTTACTGGCGAAGGGGGCGGCGCAGATAGATCGCCTTTATTCCTTGCTCTATCCCGACTGGATAAAGAGCGATTCGAACGATTGTTCCGGGAGTGGCTACGGATGAAAGCGTCGTTCTTAAAGGAAAAACAAGCCAATTATTCCGCATGGATGGAAGTGCTGCTGCTATTTTTGCTTGAACACTCGCAGCAGGATTTGCAGGGGATGACGGTGACGAAAGCGGCTGATTACATGCGTGAAAATGTGCAGGAATCTGTTCACATTTCTGATTTGGCAGAGATGGCCGGTTTTACGGAGCCTGCCTTTCGCCGTGTCTTTGAACAAATGTATGGCGTTAGCCCAAAGCAATATCAGCAGCAGTGCCGTTTGCAGGAGGCAAAATGGCTGCTTAGCTCAACAGATAAGGATATACGTGAAATAGCCGAGCAAGTTGGATTTTTCAGGTTGCATTCCTTTTCACAGTGGTTTAAGGAACAAGAGGGTCTCCCGCCTACGGTTTGGCGAAAAAGTCAACGGTTGCAGCACGGTTCGATGTTGGACTAGTTGCGTTTTGCGTAAATTGCAGTTCGGTTTCCCTAAATACAAGCGCTTTCTGATTCGATATGCTAATGGAGTAAACGTAAACACATAGGGAGGCAACGACGGATGGAAAAAGTAAGAATTGGATTTATCGGTGTAGGCGGCATGGCGGAGTACCACATGAAAACATTGCAGCAAATCGATGACGCAGTGATTACGGCTGTATGCGACATGAACGCGGATCGGGCGAGGGAGATAGCTGAAACTTTCGGCGCAAAGCCGTACGGCACTTTGGAAGAAATGTTGGATGCAGGAGTAATCGATGCGCTTTATATATGCACGCCACCTTTTGCTAGAGAAGGGATTGAAGAAGCGGCTGCCGCACGGGGCATACATCTGTTATCGGAGAAACCTACCGGCTTGCAAATGGAGGAAGTGCGTCGTAAAGAGCAGATCATTCGTGAGTCGGGCATCATTCATTCGTCTGGCTATTGCTTGCGCTATCTGGACACTGTGCAGAAGGCAAAGCAGTATTTGGCTGATAAGCAAGTAGATATGGTGCTTGCGTACCGAATTGGCGGCATGCCAGAAGTAGGTTGGTGGAGGCTTATGAATCTTTCGGGCGGTCAACTTGTAGAGCAATCGACACATCAAGTGGACTTAATTCGTTATTTGGCAGGTGAGTTTGACTACGTCCAAGCGAACTACGAGCAGCGGCACATCCATCGAAATTATCCAGAGGCGACAGTGTATGATGTGGGTATCGTGTCTTTCGGCCTCCGCAGCGGGGCGCTAGGCACGATCAGCAATACGGTCTTGTCCCGTAAAATTGGACGCGGGGATGTGGAGTTTTTCGGGCATGACTTCTACGTATCAATAAGCGGTATGACGGTTCGGATTGTAGATGACACGCAAGACGTGACTTTGACGTCGGAGATGGATTTTTACCTCGAGCAGAATCGGGCGTTTGTCGCAGCTGTGAAAACAGGACGGCAGGAGCTAGTGCTTGGTGATTATAGCGAAGCGGCAGCGACACTTGAGGTTACACTGGCGGCGAATGATTCGGCCGTTGCGAAGCAAACGATAAAGATCACTTCGGCATAAGAGAACGAATGTTTACATTTTAAAATACACGAAGGAGGTTAAGGCATGTTAAAAGGAGTAAATCAATGGTGCTTCCCTGAAGGGCTTCCCCTTCAGCAATTATTCTCGATTAGCCGTGAGGCTGGTTATGACGCGGTTGAGCTGAATGTTAATCCATTAGGCGGCGTTGGTTTGACCATGGAGACGATTGCTGCGGAGGCAGAGGAGATTGGCCGCATGGCAAAAGAGTACGGTATTCAGCTGCGAAGCTTGTCTACTTCTCTGCTGTGGCAAACTCCGTTATCTTCGGCGGACGCGTCTGTACGTGAGCAGGGCCGTCGAGTTGTTGAAAAACAGCTGGAGCTAGCGGAGCTGCTAGGTATCGATACGGTGCTTGTCGTGCCTGGAGCTGTCAACGAAGAGACTTCGTACGATGAGTGCTACGACCGCAGCCGTGCGGAATTAGCTTTGCTGGTGAAAGAAGCGGAAAGACGGCGCGTTCGCATTGGCATCGAAAACGTGTGGAACAAATTTTTGCTTTCGCCGCTTGAAATGCGTGCTTATGTCGACGATCTTCAATCTCCTTATCTCGGGGTTTACTTTGATGTAGGCAATATTTTGCATAACGGTTATCCGCAGCAGTGGATCAAAATTCTTGGTTCCCGTATCTTCAAAATCCATGTGAAGGATTATCGGCCAAGCGTAGGCAATGGCAATGGCTTTGTCCCGCTGCTCGCAGGAGATGTCAATTGGACGGCAGTCCGCACAGCACTAGAGGACATCGGGTATACCGATACGGTAACGGCTGAAGTAGGTCTGTACGCAGAAACTCCGCTGCAGACGGTGTATGACACTTCTCGGCACTTGGATATTATTCTTGGCGGAGCTGCGCGATAATAGGGAAGTCAGAAGAATCGCTTCCTGCTTCATAAGAAGACCCCGGCACATCATGTGTCGGGGTCTTCAATATTCTTATATACGTGTCAGCTCCGAATGAACGACGCGATGTGCTGCAACATATTTGTTTTTAGGGCTGATTCCGAATACAGCAAACAGTATATCCCTATCGCTCGACGAAAATTGCACCTCGTACGCCTTCGTCTTGGAAACATCAATGATTTTAATCGCAGAAGACAACGGACCGACTACAAAAGAGAGAGAGGCAATCAATCGCCGTCTTCCATTTAGGGCAAATACTTTGACGTGAACTTTTCCCTGATCGTTCCGACCACGATGAGCGGCATTAATAATAATATTTTTCGAAACAATCTTGTTGCGGAAAGCAAGGTTATTTAAGGGGCCGGTTGAATATTTTATCATTGCCAATGATTCATACACCTCCATCTTCAGATGGAACATTTTATGTTATGAATCATAGATCGTCACGGCTAACTTTGCTCATTGTTAAGAATCAGTGTATAACAAGATACGAAAGAAAAGGGAGATCGCCCCTAATACGATTCGTTGATGAGAGGGTTCGCCGACAGAAAATAAAGAATTAAAACATTTGACAAAAACCGCGAAGGCTTAATGCTGCGCGGTTTTTGTCTATTTATGGCCTAATCTTTCATTATTCTTTTATTTAGCTTTAGTACACTTATAAAGGGATGATTTGAAGTTTACTAAAGTTAAGTTTAACGCGACGAAAATCGTGGAATACGGTCGGACGTGGAAATCGTTGCAAAGGGGGATTTTTTACGGCTCTCGGTAGTGTTGGATACCAGAATATTACTATTGATTTATTATAGATGGGGAGTGAGAGGAAAATGAATCGAAAAGTAAAGCAGACTAATCATAACTTATTAAGTTTCCTGCTGGGAACGCTGATTTTTTTGTCAGGCGTACCCAATATGGGCGCGCCAATGGTTGTCCAAGCGGCGGCTGAACAATGGGTCGATGTAGGCTCCGCTGGTGTTACGCAATCTAGTGGAGGTAATACAATGATAACCATCGACAGCAGAGGCACGCCCTATGTTGCGTTTAGTTATGGGGGTAATCCAGCCGTCAAGAAATATAACGGAAGCGCGTGGGTGAATGTAGGCTCCCTCGGTTTTGGTGGTTCAATTAATATAAGTATAGCCATCGACAGCAGCGACACGCCCTATGTTGCGTTTGCGGATGGGGGTTACAGCGAAAAAGTAACCGTCAAGAAATATAACGGAAGCTCGTGGGTAAATGTAGGATCCGCCGGTTTTTCGGCAGGTGTTGCAAATTATACTAGTATAGCCATCGACAGCAGCGGCACGCCCTATGTTGTGTATAGTGATGGGGGTAATAGCAATAAAGCAACCGTCATGAAATATGACGGAAGCTCGTGGGTGAATGTAGGCTCCGCCGGTTTTACGGCAGGTGTTGCAAGTAATACAAGTATGGCCATCGACAACAGCGGCACGCCCTATGTTGTGTATTGGGACGCTGGTAATAGCTATAAAGCAACCGTCAAGAAATATAACGGAAGCGCGTGGGTGAATGTAGGCTCCGCCGGTGTTTCGGCAGGTAATGCAAATTTTACAAGGATAGCCATCGACAGCAGCGGCACACTCTATGTTGTGTTTAAGGATTATATGAACAGCGAAAAAGCAACCGTCATGAAATATAACGGAAGCTCATGGGTGAATGTAGGCTCCGCCGGTTTTTCGGCAGGTCCTGCAAACCAAATTAGTATAGTCATCGACAGCAGCAGCACACCCTATGTTGTGTATCAGGATTGGGGTAACAGTGGTAAAGCAACCGTCATGAAATATAACGGAAGCTCGTGGGTAAATGTAGGCTCCGTCGGTTTTTCGGCAGATCGCGCCGAGTCTACAAGTATAGCCATCGACAGTAGTGGCACGCCCTATGTTGTGTATTCGGATGTGGGTAACAACTATAAAGTACCCGTCAAGAAGCTTACAATGACATGTACGTTGACGTATGACGGCAACTTCGCTGCGTCCGGAAGCGCGCCGACGGACAGCACCAACTATCAGTCTGGAAAGACGGCCATGGTTCAGGACAACACGGGAGGCCTAGTGAAGACGGGTTACACGTTCGCGGGTTGGAACACTATGACTTAACCCCCATAGTGACAGTGAGCGGCGCGACCTACAGCTACACAGCAACGGGCCTGACGAACGGCACGACTTATTATTTCGCGGTAGAGTCGAACAACGCAAGAGGAAACAGCGGCTACTCCAACGAAGTCGTCGCAACACCTCAAGCCGCAATACCGAGCGCATCCAGTAATGCGAATCTGAGCAGCATGGCAGTATCAGGGCTAACGTTGAGTCCATCGTTTGATACGAGGACATTTTCCTACACAGCGAGCGTGGCGAATGGTGTAACGTTGGTGACAGTGACGCCAACAATATCGGATAGCAACGCGACAGTGAAGGTGAACAGAACGGCAGTGACGAGCGGACTATCTTCGGGGGCGATCAGCCTAAACGTGGGTATCAATCCGATCACCGTGGTAGTGACGGCTCAAGATGGAAAGACCACGCAAACCTACACCGTGATCGTGACTAGAGCAGAAGCGATAACGGCCAGTTCTACTGCACCGATTCAGGTGACGACTAAACCTGTATCCATTACCGTCCCTGCGAGCGTAACGAATGCCGAGATTGTGGTCGCAACAACAACGGCAGGATTGAACAAAGAAGCGACACTCCCGTTAGTGGAAGTGCAAGCGGCTACCACTCTGGGCAATGTGAGCGTAACGATTCCAGACGGAGCGAAAATTACAGCTCCCGCCAATTGGGACGGCGCGATCAAGCTGCCGCAAGTGCAAAGCAACAGCAGCGTAACGGTCAATAGCGGCAACGTGAGCGCCGTCATTGAAATCGGATCGACGGATGTATCGTTAACGTTCGATAAGGCGGTGCGATTGCTACTCCCGGACCAAAAGGGCAAACAGGTCGGTTTTGTACGAAATGGCGTATTTACCGAGATCACGGGGACGGTATCCACAGACACCCAAGCAGCGGCAGACAGCGAAATTGCCGCAGGCGGAGACAAAAAAAACACGGTGGGCAATGACCTAGTGGTTTGGACGAAACACTTTACCCAATTTGTCATCTATACGACGGGTACGACTACGGGCACAACCGTAACCAGTGGCGGCGGTGCCGCGACCAACTCCGCAACGATTGCGGCCGCCAACGGCGGAACGGTAACGTTGAACGGAGCTACCATCGAAGTTCCAGCCGGAGCGATGGCTAGCAACATTCAAGTTACGGTAGATAAAGTGAACGATACCTCGATCCTGCCCGAAGAGAACGCTTTGCAATTGGTCAGCGAGGTGTACGAGATTAAGAAAGACAAGGTTGGCGACTTTAGCAAGCCGGTCGTTATTACACTACCTTTCGACAAGACGAAGGTGGACTTTACGAAGTCGACGGCAGGCGTATATTGGCTGAACGAACAAACCCATAAATGGGTGCCACTCGACAGCCCGAAAGTCGATGAAGCGAACGGGACGGCATCCGGATCGGTGAGCCATTTTACGAAATTCGCCGTTCTGGCATCGGATAAAGCGAAGATCGCGCAGCCGCAAACGAACGAAGCGGACTTTGCCGATATCAAAGGACATTGGTCCGAAGCGAACGTGCGGGAACTGGTGAAGCTGGGCGCGATTAACGGCTATGCGGACAATACGTTTAAGCCGAATGCGAACATCACAAGAGCGGAATTCGTGACTGTCATCGTCAAAGCATTCCATCTTGGGGCGCAAGAAGGCAAAACCTTTGCCGATACAGAAAACCACTGGGCCAAGAGCGCGATTGCAACTGCCGCAGCGGCAGGCATTGTTGCCGGGTATAACGACAACAGTTTCGGGCCGGACGATCTCATTACCCGCGAGCAAATGGCGGCGATCGTCGTTCGCGCCGCCAAGCTGGCTGCGACGGACAAGAGCGTCAACTTCCCGGACAGCGCTAATATATCCGACTGGGCGCGTACGGCTCTTGCAACGGCGACAGCCAAGGGCTTGATCAACGGTTATGGAGACGGCACAGTGAAACCGAAAGTGAACACGACCCGCGCCGAAGCGGTCACGGTCATTCTCAGAGCTTTACAAGCGAAACCGTAATGCTTCTGATGCGGGGCTGCTGCTGTTGAGCGCCAAACTGATCGGCAGCAAAAATTTCAGATAAACGCATGGAAAAGGGACTATTCGCAGGCATAATGATTGCCGGAGGATAGTCCCTTTTTTTGCTATAAATCAAAAGTTCTTATTGCTATTTTTTATTTTAGTAAGAAAAGACGTGCGTGGACATTATGCAAATCTTTGAAAAGTGTGGGTGCAAACCTAGCCTTAATGAGACATACTGTCATGTAGTATGTCTTTTGTGCACTTGATAGAAGGGATGTTTTCATGTCTCAGCGAATTAATGGAATTAAATGTGAAACATCTGAATTCATCGGTTAGGTAGGAGGAGTCATTATGATTTCCGTATTCGTTTACGGAACATTGCTTGCGGGAGAGAGTAATCATCATGTTGCTGCACCTTTTTTAATCTCCGTACAACCGGGTTCGATATTTGGTCGTCTATATGATGTAGGCCCATATCCAGCTCTTACTCTTACTGAAGGGGATCATAAAGTGATTGGCGAGTGGTTCGAAGTAACAGAGGAAGGGCTGCAAGCGATGGATATTCTGGAGGGGTACAACGGTCCCGGTGCCTCAAATGAGTATGAAAGAGTGTGGGTCAGCGATGTTAATGGCTTGCGTGAAGGCTGGGCTTATATCTGGGAAACCATTAGCGGGCTCAAAGAGATTAATAGCTCCTCATGGAGAGCCTACTCAGCCCAAAAAAACAAGTGAAAAGTTCGGTTTATTTCGACAAATTTCTATCCTGCCAGAATGCATGATGTTATAATTAAGTTAATCTATTTAGGTTGAGGAGAACGCCATGTCTGTTTATAAAATATTACTTGCAGATGACGAAATCGCGCTGCGTTTTCTGCTTACTGAAACTCTTTCTGATGAAGGTTATGCCATCTCGGAAGCTGAAGATGGTCAACAAGCGATGGAGCAATTGCAAAAAGAAACCTACGATCTTATCATACTTGACTATATGATGCCGGAGCGGACGGGTGTTGAAGTCTGTGAATGGCTGCGACATAGCGATAATGCCAATCGGGATATACCGGTTATTTTACTGACAGCTAAAGCCTTAGAGAAGGACAAAGAAAAAGCCAAAGCAGCAGGCGTAACAACCTATATTGTTAAACCATTCAGCCCTCTTCAATTAATTGATACGGTCGGACAATTATTACAACGTTAATTCGAACTATATAGAGATTATTTTATATATAAAAAAGGGTGATTGGCTGTCATGAGTAATACGAATCTAGAGGGGTTGAAGGACTCCAAGTCAGTATCGGATAGAGATGCAAGAATTCTTAGACAAGGAAGAAAGCTGTTTATTCGTGAATTTGAAAAGCAGCTTAAACAGCTTGACTTGCTGCTTGATACGATCCAGATGGCGGCTGTAGCTGATGATTTAAAACAGTTTTATCGCATTGTACATACGCTTAAAGGCAGTGCGCCTATTTTTGGTTATGTCCGGATCGGTAAGCTGGCTGAGGATATGGTTCGAGCCTGGGAGTGGACGCAATCCATGGATATTGACGGAGAAGAGTTGCTCATGGCGATCAATCCGATTATTGAAAGCTCAGAACGCAGTATTCATTCACTTCGAGAAATGAATATGGAATATGAAATCAGTGTGACGGAAATCCAGATGGATGAACAGCAGGATCCTGGAGGAGGCTCTCTGCTTGGGTCCATGAAAAGTCGATTGCTGCTTGTGGATGATGACGAGGTGCTGCGCAATTATTTGACCCGTCGACTTCAACTCGATGATTGTATTGTTGATGAAGCAGCCGATGTGGAGAGCGCCATGAAATTATTACGTGAACATACGTATGATTTAGTGACGCTGGATCTCATGATGCATCCTCAGTCTGGGTATGAACTCTTTGAATTTCTCAAAGAGGATCCGACATTGAAATGGTTACCGCTTATTGTATTGTCGGGACGTAACGATTTGAATGATAAAGTCCGCTGTTTTCACTTGGGAGCCGATGATTATGTGACGAAGCCATTTCAGTATGAGGAATTGGCCGCAAGAATCTATGGACTGCTCAAAAGGACCAAAAATTTCGAGCAGCTTGCCTTCCGTGATCCGCTGACCGGGGTGTTCAATCGCCGCTATTTCGATCTTCAGATTGGTATGGAATTACAGCGTATTGAGCGCTATCCGGCACCAATCTCACTTGTTTTTATAGATATTGATTGCTTTAAACGGATCAATGATAGTTATGGGCATCACGTGGGAGACTTGGTGCTCCAAGGCTTGGCTCATTTGCTGCAAGTGAACTTGCGTTCGACAGACCTGCTAGCACGTTTTGGCGGCGAAGAGTTTGTTATTGCCCTTCCGAATACTACGGTGGAACAGGCACTTGCAACTATGCAGTCCATACTTAATAAAGTTCGTTTAAATGCTGTTGCACAGTACGAGGGCCAAACCTTTTCGATCACCTTTTCAGCAGGTGTTGCAGAGTGGCATGAGGGGATGACGGTTGCGGAGTGGGTAGCTAAGGCTGACGATGCGATGTACCATGCTAAGCAACAAGGCAGGGATAGGATTGTTAGCGCTTTGGAAGAGGATGAAGAAACAGAGCATCGTAAGTTAGCGGCGAGTCCGCAAATTGACAAGAAAAATCTGCTCATCGTGGACGATGATCCGATTTTACGAGCGATTCTCACCTCACATTTGGAGCATTTACCGATTACTATTACTCATGCTTCAGATGGTGAAATCGCACTCGGCTTGCTGCATGACAATACCTATGATGCTTGTATTCTCGATGGCATGATGCCGAAGTTGGATGGGTTTTCATTGTTGTCGCAGATAAAGAAGGATCCGCGTCTAACCGTTCGGGACATGAAGGTACTTATGCTTTCAGGCAAGAAGAAGGAAGATGATCTAGCCAAAGGCTTTCAAATGGGAGCTGACGACTATATGACGAAGCCGTTCTCACTCGTTGAGTTGGAAGTTCGCGTGAGACAGTTAATGAATATAGTGTGATAAATAAAAAACTCAAAGCTGCTTCTGCTATTTATATGGCGAGCAGCTTTTTTCTCGTCAATTGAACTTGTATTTGACTTCTGTGGATTACAGTTGTAATATAACAATTGTATTACATATGTAATCCTCGAAAAAGTTAGGAGGTAAGCCTGTGAAAAGTGTTCCCCAAATATCCGATGCGGAATGGGAAGTAATGAAAGTTCTCTGGGCTAAGACACCATGTACGGCAAATGAAGTGATTGAAGCTTTAGAAGTCCGAACGGATTGGAAACCGAAAACAGTAAGAACGCTTTTAAACAGATTAGCCCAAAAACAAGCTATTTCGTATTCACAAGAAAACAGGGTGTATGCCTATTTTCCATTAGTATCCGAAGACGAATGTGTGAAATCAGAAACGCAATCCTTCCTGAAGAGAATTTATGGCGGTGCTTTTAAGCCGCTGCTTGTTAACTTTTTGAAGGAAGAACAGTTGTCAGCGGAAGATATTAAGGAATTGAAAAATATCCTTGATGACAAAACAAAATGATGGATTTGTGGTTTGCATCGTGCCAGCTGTTATCTCTTTGACATGGTGAAGGAAAGGGCAGGGTGAATGTGAAACGATTAACGGAACACCTTATTGATCTCTTTGATTGGGTTTGGTCTGTCTCGACTATGGCAAGTGTTTTGGTTGTGTTGATTGTAGTCATGCAGCACTTGCTAAGGCATCGCTTAAAACCAAGATGGCACTACTTGATGTGGCTGCTGGTTATTGTTCGATTAATTTTGCCGTGGGGCCCAGAGAGCGAATTCAGTATTTATAATTGGATCGGCTACACCGATGCCGTTCATTCGGCCGTGCAAGTTAATCAGGAAGAACTACTTACAAGAGCTGTTGTATCGGAATCTGCTGCCCAATCTATTTATCGGAATTTAGTTGTTGTATGGCTGGTAGGCGTGTGTTTTTTGGGGATATATACAATCCGGATCAACAGGAAATTTGCCCGAAAAATGAAAAATGAGACGGTTGCGATAACCGATGAAAGAATACTGGAGCTTTTCAATCAATGCAAAAAAATGATGTCGATACATAAACCCATTGCTCTCGTTGAATCATGCAATTTGGCAACACCAACCCTATTCGGTTTTGTAAAACCCCAATTGATTATGCCCAAAACCATTTTAAACAGCTTGAATGACGATCAATTACAGCATGTGTTCCTACATGAACTGGCTCATAGCAAACGTAATGATATTGGGGTCAATTGGTTCATGCATGCTTTGCTGATTATTCATTGGTTTAATCCAGTTCTTTGGTATGCTTATCGCCGAATGCGTGAAGACCAGGAAATCGCCAGTGATGCCCTCGCTCTCAGCTGCCTTACATCTGATAAAAGCCAGGACTATGGATATACGCTTATCAAATTGTTGGAAAATTTCTCGCAACCTGTTCAAACTGTTGGAAACGTAAATCTAGCTGGAAGCAAAATACAACTGCAAAGGAGAATTAAAATGATCAAACAATTTAAAACAAATTCATATCGTTTGTCGTTTCTTGGGATAGCAACCATCATCTTCATAAGTGGATGCGCGTTAACGAATCCTAAGGACAGTTCAACAGCTACCCCATTGCAAAGTTCGGCAGTTTCCGAAGAAAAAGTAAAACAGCAGGATTCTGTAGACTCAAATACAATAGTTTCCCAAGAGACGTCGAAAGTGGCCGTTTCCGTAGTACCGCAGGCAACTCCCTCGGATGAGAAGTCGAGAACGGCGACTTCCGAAGGCGTGCAGCCAACGGTGTCGGATGACAAGCCGAGAACGGCGCCGGTAAGTTCAGAGCCAAGAGTATTGGATGACAAGCCGAGAACGGCGCCGGTAAGTCCGGAGCCAAGAGTATTGGATGACAAGCCGAGAACGGCACCGGTAAGTCCGGAGCCAAGAGCAGTGCAAGACAAACCGAGAGTGGTGTCACCCGTAGGTCCACAACCAACGGCCGCGGCTGCCACTGACTAATCTAACTGTTTTTATAAAGATAGAAGATTTATTATGAAGAAGAGAACGACCAAATTTAAATAATTGTTAAGTGGAGGAGTTGCTAATTGGCGGCTCCTTTTTTTGTTTGCTAGAGGTCGAGGTCTTTTTCTATGTGGAATAAAAAACCGATAATCATTTCGAAAAATAAATGTTATAATCAGAAGCGTCTGTGTATAATGACGGCTAGTTAATTATCCATTGTGTTCAGTTAGAGTGAAAAAAGGAAGGTTAAGGAAGAATGATATGCATAATTGGTCAAAGGCACTAAATCTCAGAACTCCTTTTAAAATTTCTTTGGTCTATATGCTTGTTGGAAGTCTATGGATTATCCTGTCCGATAGAGTTATGGGCATTCTTAACTTATCTGGGGCAATCACTATTCATTCAACTAAGGGTCTATTTTATGTATTACTTACGGCATTGGTTCTATATTGGTGGGTAACACGTTTGAAGAAAGCCCTTACAGAAAGCGATGAACGATACCGAATACTTGTAGAACACTCACCAGAACCGTTAGTTGTTCATAGTAAAGGGAGAATAGTCTATATCAATCCGGCCGGTGCTGAGATATTTGGGGCAGCTAGCCCAGAGGAACTTATTGATTATCCAATAATGAATTTGGTGCATCCCGATTATATAGACATTGCGAAGGAACGAATTAGGCTGATCGAAGAAGAGAGGATTCCGACTGCTCCCACCCAGCAGAAATTTCTTCGTGTTGATCGTCAAGTTATTGATGTAGAGGTCAGAGCGGTACCTATTATTTACTTAGGTAAACCGGCAGTTCAGCTTATATGTAAGGATATCACTGAGCGTAAACGAGCCCAACGTTTGCTGGAAGAGAGAGAGCAGAGTTATAAGTCACTTGTTGAAAATAACCCCGATGCTATATTTGAATTAGATCTAAATGGACGAATACTTAATATGAATCCTGCTACTGAAAGGATTACGGGCTATCAGCAGGAAGAGCTGCTGAATCAATCCTTTTGTCATTTGATGGTAGGCGAAGATCACCTTAAAGCATCAAATCTGTTTGAAGCGTCGGCTAAAGGTGAATCAAACAACATCGAAGTCGCCATTACGAATAAACGAGGCTACGGTGTCGACTTAAATTTAAAGACGGTTCCTATTATCATAAATGATAGGATCGATGGTGTTTATGGCATTGCAAGAGACATAACCGAACGTAAAAGGACAGATGAGCTTCTGATTAAATCAGAAAAGCTATCGGTAGTGGGGCAGCTAGCCGCCGGAGTTGCTCACGAGATTCGAAATCCATTAACTTCTCTCAGAGGATTTGTCCAATTATTACAAACCAAAATGGATAATTATAATGAGTATTTTCAAATCATGTTGACTGAATTAGACCGAATTAATTATATCGTGAGCGAGTTTTTGGTTATTGCCAAGCCGCAGGCAGTGAGTTTTGAGATGAAGGATCTTCGTAAAATTCTTCATGATGTGATATCGCTGCTTGACACACAAGCAATTCTTAGCGATGTGCAAATTCATACGACGTTTGATTCAGACATTCCGTTAATCAATTGTGAAGAAAATCAATTAAAACAGGTCGTAATTAATATTCTTAAAAATGCGATTGAAGCGATGACAGAAGGCGGTACTATCGAAATTCTGATGAAGGTAGACGACAATAAAATCGTAATATGTTTTATTGATCAGGGGTGTGGAATTCCTGAGGAACGAATAGGGATGTTAGGAGAACCCTTTTATACGACAAAAGAAAAAGGGACTGGATTAGGATTAATGGTGAGTCAAAAAATCATTGAAGCCCATCACGGGAGTCTTCAAATAAAGAGCCAGATCAATATAGGAACAACGGTTGATCTTATTTTACCATTAGATCCGAATAGATAGGCTTGCGATAATGAACTCCTGAAGAGGAGTTTATTTTTTATAAAAAAAAGACGATGACTTGACAAATAAATTAGCCTAAAGTTAGCATAGTATTATTATCCAAAGGAGGAACGATCATGTACCAGGGAGACGAACAAAGCCAGATTGATTTAAGATTATTCCGAATCTGGAGTAGAGCTACTAAAGCTATAGCTGATAATACCAAACGAGATATCGAAAGTCATGGAATTAGTCCGGACCATTTTATGATTCTAGAGCTCCTCTATAACAAAGGACCTCATCCTATCCAAAGGATTAGTGAAATATTTAGTATTCCAAGCGGGAGTATTACCTATGTGGTAGATAAGCTTGAACAGAAAGATTATGTAAGACGACAATCAAGTCCTACCGATAGAAGAACCTCCAATGTCGCCCTTACTGAGAAGGGGGAAAACTTATTTAATGAGATTTTCCCGAAACATGTAGCCGTTATATCTGAGAATTTCTCCTTTATAAGCAATGAAGATAAACTTCAGATGATCGATCTATTTAAGAAACTGGGGTTTGGAGCACAAGAACTCAGTAAGGATAGTTAAGAAAATTACGGATATCCGCTAAAACCTAAAAGGGCCGTCAGGGTGATCTTCCCTGACGGTTTTTCTTATTTGGGTGGAATCAACTTCACCAGATTTTAGTGGAACATAGATTCTTTATTTTGTTTAGGCATCTTGTTGAAAATGGTTGACAAATAATTATCCTAATGTTAGTGTATATTATAATAATATTAGGATATATAATCATAGTTTATTTATGATTAGGTGAAAAAGGGGAGAGTTAGATGAATATGGTATCTATTATTATTCAAATCATTTTAGCACTTGGGTTTCTGATGTTTGGAGCCTCTAAGCTCGGTTCAAAGCAAATGGTGGATGAATTTACTCGTTACGGGATGCCTCTGTGGTTTAGGGTAATCACTGGCTTGCTCGAAATTGCCGGTGCCTCACTCCTGATTGCAGGATTTTGGAACCACAGTCTTATTGCAATTGGCGGATTGTTGTTGGCTGTTATTATGGCTGGAGCTGTCATAACGCATCTACGTATTAAGGATCCTATATCTAAAATAGGTATGCCTATTATTTTATTAATCCTTACGTTGGTTATCGTATTCATAAATTGATAAGTATTGCTGTAATATTCGAAATAATAAATGCCGGGTCCTATTCAATAGGATCCGGCATTTTATTGTTACTTTGCTTATACCCACTCGCCTTTTGCTGTATAGATGGTTTTACCGCCGATCTGAATAGAGATGAGATCATCCTTCTGAGATGCCCGATGATACAGAATGGAAGGACGCATGATCTCAAAGCCTTGCTCAACGCTGATATCGATGGACTCATTGCCGAAATAGCGATATTTGACTAAGTATCCAGCCAAATCGCCATTGGCACTACCGGTAGCTGGATCTTCGGGAGCACCATAATAGTCACCGAACACCCTTGCATTTAAAGAGTTACCAGCCTGATAAGTCTCTGGACAAAAGACTAAAATCATTTTAGCTGAAAGCGGCTCAATGAGTTGGAAATATAGATCACGATTCACCTTACAGCGCTGAACGTCTTTCAAGCTTTTTAGAGGGACAATAAGGGCTGGCAGGCCAGTGGAAACCTCTTGAATGGGATACCGCGGATCAATGGACGATGCTGGAATTCCTAAAACAGCTGCGATCGAATCTAGATCGATAATTTCTCCAAATATCGGCGGCTTCTGCTGCATCCAAGCCATGCCGGGATTCTTTTCATCAAAAGTGACCGGTATTTGACCGATTTTTAAGTTAAGCACAATTTGCTGGACTGGGTGTCCTATGATATCTTTTTGAATGATGTACGCTGACCCCAAAGTTGGATGTCCAGCGAATTCAACCTCTTCTTTCGGGGTGAAGATACGCACATCATATCCACCATTAACAGGCTCTTCAGACAAGATAAAGGTTGTTTCGGAGAAGTTCATCTCACGAGTAATGGCCAGCATCTCCTCTGTGGATAGGTGGGCAGCATGACGAAAAACGGCGAGCTGATTGCCTTCATATTTATGCTCGGCAAATACATCAACGATCGAAAAAGATAATGGCTGTATAGACATGATTCCCACTCCTATGAATGAAATTATAGATGAATACACCTTACCATATTGTGTTTAATTTGCGAATTCGCTCCGGGTAAGGTTTGCGACAGAGCTGCTTTCTGCTAGAGTAAGGGTATAGGAAATGTTACACGAAAAGGAGTGGGGCGGATGTCTGACAAAGAAAATCTGGTGCGCTTCGGTATCTCCATGCCGCAATCTCTCATAGAGCAATATGACCGGCTCATTGCCTTGCAGGGCTATGATAATCGATCTGAAGCCATACGTGATCTTACGCGCAAAGCGCTGTTAACGTCTAGCAGCATGCAGCTGGACGAAACCGTAGCTGGAACGATTGTGATGGTGTACGACCATCATATTCGCGATTTGCCGATTACATTGATGGATCTTCAACATGATTATCACCATGCGATTATTTCAACGATGCATATCCATTTAAACCATCAGCAATGCTTGGAAATATTAGTTGTTCGCGGTAAGGTACAAAAGCTTAGAGAGCTTCAACAGCGGATTCAAGTACTCAAAGGTGTAGGATATGCGGAGTTATCTGTCACTCATGTGGACGAGCAGGGGCACTCGCATGAGCATCCTCATTCTCATTTGTAGAATTCGTAGTTGTCATGTTTTTTTGTTAAAATTAGGGCACGGAGGTGCGATATGTCGGTTAAAAAATGGTTCAGTTTAGAAGAGGCAAATGAAATGCTACCGTTTGTTGATCAGGAATTGAAGAAAATGCAAGCATTGAAGCACAATTTTGAGGAAAAATATGCAGAGCTCCGTATAAAGAAAAACGAGCATGCAGAGAAACCCGGCGCTGAGAAGGATCCGTTTTTCGTCCTGGAAGCAGAGCTGGAATTCCTTCAAATCGAAGCGCGCGGGCTTATTCAAAATTTTCAGCTTACGGGTGTGGAACTCAAGGATATTGATACAGGTCTTGTTGATTTTCCGGCGTTGATGGAAGGACAAGAAGTACTGCTTTGTTGGAAACAAGGAGAGGATAGAATTCGTTTTTACCATGGCAATCAGGATGGTTTTGCTGGACGTAAACCGATTTCGGAATAGAGGAAACTTACGATGCAAAGATCTTTACGATACACGGCCAAACGTTTTTTGTTCATGCCTTCATTGTTTGTATGCATGCTCGCTTTAATTCTCTTGAGTGCAGTTGTTGTTCCTCAGACAGCCTCTGCTCATGCGTCATTAGTTCAGGCACAACCTGAATCGGGCACCAAGCTTGAAAACTCACCGCCTCAAGTAGCCGTTACTTTTAATGAACAGTTAGATGCAGGACTCTTCTATATCAAAGTGTTGGATCATAATGGTGACGAGATTACGAGTAATAAAGCATATATGAACAAAGAGCAGACGGGTATAATTCTTGATCTGCCGAAGTTAACTGAGGGCTTTTATTTGATCAGCTATCACGTCATTTCCGCAGACGGACACCCTGTTGCAGGGAGTTATCCGATAACGATTGGCAATCCACCGCAAGAAGAAGCTCTCGATCTGCCTTCTGTATATGGTGGGCACGATCATGGGACGGGTCAGTTGACAACGAAAGATATCCTGCAATATGCGTCTCGCGGATTTTGGTATTTGATGATTTTGGCGTTGACTGGATGGGTAATCTGGTTAAGGTTATTGGGAGCTAGAAGGGCAGAGACTCGGAAATCACTTTCAGCTTGGACTCTCAATCTCCAGCGTGCACAATTAGTGGCCTTATTGCTGCTCATTTTCACACACATCGAAGATCTGCTTGGTGGCGGTGGGGTGGAGGAGATTTGGAAACTATTTAGTGCAACCAGTATCGGTATTTCCTGGGCGCTTATGCTAGTACTATCCTTCCTTGGATTTGTACTTATAGGTAGGGCAAAGTGGCTAGATTTATTATGGCCTTTAAGTTTCCTAGCGGTGAAAAGCTTTAGCGGTCACGCGGCTTCATTCACTCCCTTATGGGCAACAATTGGGCTAGATTTTATTCACTTGGTCGGCGCGGCATGTTGGGTAGGGGGCTTGGTGCTGCTTTATGCGAAATGGCGTCAGAAAAGTGATGATGTCAGTGCCTATATGCAGCAATTTTCTAAAATGGCTTTGGTCTCCATCCTTGTACTTACCCTAACCGGATCTTTATCCGTCTTATTGTTCCTGCCGAACTTACGTTACTTGCTTTACACTTCGTGGGGAATATTGATGCTTGTGAAAATTGGTGCTGTTGCACTTGTTGTACTCATTGGTTTTATTATTCGGCTCAATTTACGCAAACAGAAGGCCAAACAATCTGTTATCTGGGTAAAGATTGATCTAACCTTTATGGTCATAATCGTGCTGCTGGTAGGGCTCATCACTTATATGGCGCCAATTCCTGTCAACGAGCCGCTAGCGTGGCATCAGATGGGTGAAAAGGTCCATGTATCTGCTGATATTACACCTAAAGTTCAGGGAACCAATACCTTTGTGGCGAAAGTATGGCTTCCAGAAAAAGCTGGGAAACCGAAGCAAGTGCTCATGCTGCTTCATTATTTAGACGATAAAGAAATGGCGCCTATTTCTGTGCCAATAACCATGTTCGAAGATAGCACACAAGAAGAATCTTACGGCTTTGTGAAATTCAGCTACAAAGCGCAGGGGGCTTACCTGCCGTTCCGAGGCAATTGGGAATTAGAGATGCGTGTTATGGATGCCGATGATAATGAAACGGTGTACAACAAAGAATTCATGGTGTATTAACATGGTTTGAATATATGATGGTTGAAAGTGGGTGGCGATAATGGCATGGATTCAAGTGCTCGATAAAGAAAATTTGTCGGTCAAATTTGATAACAAGGATGAAGTGGCATTGCTGGAGATTAACGATGGCGGCATCTCGCCTAATTATGTAACCATTCGTTTAAATGAAACGGAGATTGATGATCTGATCGAGGCTTTACAACGAATTAAACAAGCCATTCAATAGTGATGGTTTGTGTAGGAGAAGGGGCACATTGTGCCCCTTTTTTGCGTTGACTCCCGTTTAGATAAACCCGCCATTGGCGCGAATCGTTTGACCCGTAATCCATTGGGACTCTTCACTTGCCAAGAATAAGACAACGCCTGAAATATCGTCAGGCTCACCGATTCGCCCGAAAGCGTTCATTTTGCGCATACCTTCAATTTGCTCTTCCGTTTTACCCGCAGTAAAAAGTTCTGTATTAACTGGACCGGGAGCTACTGCGTTAATCGTAATGCCTTTCGGGCCAAATTCCTTCGCGAGTTGGCGAGTGAACTGTTCAACAGCTCCTTTGGTGCCGGCATAAACGCTGTAAGTCGGGAACATACTACCGAGGACAGAAGTTGAGAAGTTAATGATTCGGCCATTATTACTCAAATATTTGGCTGCTTGTTGGCAAGCAAAGAAGGTACCTTTGACATTGACATTAAACTGCTTGTCGAAATCTTCTTCTGTGATGTTAGCTATAGGTTTAGTGATCAAGAGGCCTGCGTTATTAACAAGAATATCAACCTTACCATAGGCTTCAATCGTTTTCTGGAACATCAGTTCAATGTCCGATATGCGGCTAATATCAGCGTGAATGGCTGTTGCGATACCACCATTCTGTTCAATCCCATGAACGACCTCTGCAGCTTTCGCTGGATTACTGGCGTAGTTTACAACAACCTTGGCTCCATTTCGAGCCAACTCCTCTGCGATCTCACGACCCATTCCTCTAGATGCTCCTGTGACTAACGCTACTTTACCTTCTAATTTCTTCTCCATTGTAATTCCTCCTCATATTGGGTCATACAGATCCGTTGATTCAAACTTGATTGATATTGATTTGATTATAACAGGTTAAAAACAAAATTCAAGTGACAATATTATATTTTTGTCATTACGTTAGATGTTACTGCCCATAAATAGGATTGGATGATAGTATTCCATCAAGTCATCTTAGAGATAGTAGCTTAGCTTCGGACTCTATCCAAAAAACGTATATCATGATATATTAATGGTATTGTATGATATAACATTTGGTTGGGTGCAGGGGGTAGGTAGCATTGTCAACGGATTCGAGACCGATTTACGAGCGAATATTCGAAACGCTGCGTGAAGAAATTATACAACGTAAATATAACGTTGGAGACCGCGTTCCTTCAGAGAAGGAACTGGCGGATGAATATAACGTGAGCCGTATTACGAGTAAGAAGGCGCTGGAAATGCTGGCAGAAGAACGTCTCATCGTGCGAAAGCCGGGGAGAGGCTCCTTTGTCATGGAAGGAGGGGGGATTCAATCTGAAGGACCATCTACGGGTGAGAGAACCAAGCATACGTTGATTGGCCTAGTCATAACGGATTTCGGCAATACCTTCGGTACGGAGATGATTTATGGCATGGAGCAGGCTTCCGCTGAGCACGATAGCTTCCTAGTACTGCGCAGATCGTTTGGAGTGCCTGAGAATGAAGTAAAAGCTATTCGATCGTTTCTTGAATTAGGCGTAGATGGCATTATTGTGTTTCCTGCACAAGGGGAGTTCTATAATGATGAACTTCTTAAGTTGGTCATACAGCAATTTCCTTTAGTTCTCGTTGACCGTCATCTCAAAGGGGTAGCCGCGGCTTCGATTAGTACAGATAACATAACCGCTGCTCGCACGGGTGCTGACTATTTACTTGATTTGGGGCATAAGCAGATTTGCTTACTTACGCCGCCGCCTATGGATACAACAGCTATTGAGGACCGTATTGAAGGCTTCGTCCGAGCTCATGCGGAACGAGGGGTCATGGTTGACCGGTCACTTTGGTTAGATGAAATTACCTCAACGCTGCCAAATTCATTTCATTCACCTAATATTGATAAAGATATCCATATGATTAGTGAGCACCTGCGAAGCAATCCGCAAATTACCGCCTTGTTCGCTATGGAATATAACATTGCACTATTAGCTAAGGCTGCTGTGGAACAAATGGGACTTCAGATACCTGAGGATATATCAATTATTTGTTTTGATAGCCCTCCTACGACGCTTGGCAGCGGCTATCGCTTTACCCATCTGATCCAAGCGGAAGACGAAATTGGCAAGCTTGCTGTAGAGAATGTGTTAAAGCTGAAGCGAGGCGAGAAGGTGGCCAATAAAATAAGTCTGGACGCCAAACTAATCATTGGGGAGTCAACAGGACCCTCCAAATGACACGGTGGATACATCATCATGGATATCAAAACTTGAGACTGCTAATCTAGTAGTCTCTTTTTGATTGGTATATAAAACGATTTAAATGATATGTAAATAGTATGATAAATATATATTGACATACTGTGTGTATACCAATATAATCGTAAATGTAAGCGGTTTATTATCGGAATAGAGAGGAGCGAACGCGATGACGAATGAGGCTAAGTTACCTGCATCGATGAGTAAACTCATTGAGCAAGTAAGTGACGAATTACTGAAGGAACAACGGCCGAAATTAGCTGCCATGTTCCGCGATTGCTTCTCCAACACGTATCAAACAACGATTCAAAGACTAGAGGACGGATCAACTTTCGTAATCACCGGTGATATACCAGCCATGTGGCTCCGTGACTCATCGGCTCAGGTTCGAGCTTATCTGCTTCTGGCGAATGAGGATTCCAGCTTGGCGGATATGATTGAAGGCGTGGTTAAGCGGTAAATGCAATATATACAACTTGATCCGTATGCCAATGCATTTAATATGGACCCAACCAGTGCAGGGCATCAGCAGGACTTGACCCAAATGAGCCCATGGATCTGGGAGCGCAAATACGAAATCGATTCGCTATGTTATCCTATTCAGCTCAGTTATTTACTTTGGAAAGCAACAGGGAGAATCACACATTTCAATGATGCCTATCGATCTGCTGTTCGTGCGATCCTTCATCTTTGGCGGGTTGAACAAGAACATGAGACGAAGTCTCCTTATCGCTTCCAACGATTGAATTGTCCTCCGACAGACACGTTAACGAGTGATGGAAAGGGCAGTCCAGTAGGCTATACAGGAATGACATGGTCAGGTTTCCGCCCTAGCGACGATGCTTGTTCGTACGGATATTTGATTCCCGCAAATATGTTTGCCGTTGTGGTGCTCGGTTATATCGCTGAAATCGCAGAGCAGGTATGGCAGGATGCCAGTCTTAGCCGTGAATCGCTTAAGCTGGCCGCTGAAATTAAACAGGGAATAGAAGCTTTCGGAACGATTGAGCATCCCAAGCTCGGTACGATGTTTGCCTATGAGACGGACGGACTTGGCAACTTCAATCTAATGGATGATGCCAACGTGCCCAGCTTGCTCTCGATTCCATACTTGGGATATGTCGCCGAATCCGATCCCATTTATCAGCATACACGCAGCTTTATACTTAGTGATGAAAACCCTTACTTTTATAAGGGAAAGACAGCTCAGGGAATCGGCAGTCCGCATACGCCGGATCGTTATATTTGGCATATTTCGCTTGCGGTTCAAGGTCTTACTGCTTCAAGCCGGGAGGAAAAGCTGCGTATCCTTGATTTATTGGCTGACACCGATGCAGGAACGGGTCTGATGCATGAGGGGTTCCACGTAGACGATCCGTCGCAATATACGCGGCCATGGTTTTCTTGGGCAAACTCCATGTTCAGTGAGTTGGTATTAGACGCGTGTGGCCTATCGATTAAGAAGCTGCTGAAAGATCGCGTGAACGCATCGCACTCATCTTAGGTTATACAGGGGGTGGAACCCCTTTTAACAGTAGATAAGAAAGTATAAGTTTTATACTTTTGCTTCGCATCTACCTTGACAAACGCACTCGTCCCTGAAGGACGATGGAGTCGTTTATCTTGTAGCAACTGCACTTGTAACATTTACTTAAAAAGGGAGGAAGAAACATGAAAAAATGGATGACCGTTTTAACTGCTCTCTCGCTCACGTTCAGTTTGGCAGCATGCAGCACAAAAACTGGCGGGGATCAAACGGCAGAAAGCAAGAAGCCTGAGGCCACGACAGCACCGGCAGCATCGACAGCCGCCACCAAAGGAGCACCGGTAGAAATTACGTTCTGGGGAGACTGGGGTGGAGAAGGCGAAAAGCAGTTTGTGATGATGGCTGATGCTTTTAATAAATCGCAAGACAAGATTAAAGTTAAATATGTTCTGCAGGAAGATATGATCACGAAGTTTCTGACAGCGGCTACCTCTGGCGGCTCACCTGATATTATGTTCTGGGACAGATGGCGGACTTCGCTGTATGCATCCAAGAACGTGCTTCACCCGATCGATGATTATTTGAAAAAAGACAACATTAACCGTGGCGATTATTACGATGAAGCCTTGAAGGAGCTTTCCTCTGGCGGTAAATTGTATGGTCTTCCTTTGACGGTTGATGCGCGCGCATTGTTTTATAATAAGAAATTGTTTGCTGAGAAAGGACTGCAACCTCCGAAAACTTGGGATGAGCTGGAAAACGCAGCTAAGCAGTTAACGGTATGGGAAGGCGATAAGCTGGTTCGTTCCGGTATGTCGATGCAGGATAATGGTCTGTTCAATATGTGGCTGCAGCAAGCAGGCGGTTCTATGATGACCAGCGATCTGAAGAAAACGAATTTCAATAATGACCAGGGTAAGCAGGTCCTCGATTTCTGGGATAAATTGATCAATAAGGATAAGGTTTATAAAGTTGGGTTTGAAAAAGGTCTTGGCGAAGGCACGGATGCTTTTGTGACCGGAAAAGTAGCTATGACATATACAGGTCCATGGATGCTATCGACTTATAAGAAATACGGCAAGGATCTTGATTTCGGTGTTGTTCCTCCTCCAGCTGGACCTGGCGGCGCCAAAGGAAGCGTAATGGGCGGCTTCGGTCTCGTGATTCCAGCAGGTTCCAAGCATAAAGACGAGGCATGGGAATTTGAGAAGTGGTGGTTAGCAAATAAAGACAACACGCTGCTATGGGCAAAAACAAGCTTAAATCTTCCGGGTTTCAAACCGGCGCTGCAGGATCCGTTTTTCAAGGACGATCCGAACTGGAAGCCATTCATGGATACATTGGAATTCGCGAAAATTCGTCCGCAGCATCCAGGATACTCGGTTATGGAAGGCGACGGTCTGATGCCGAATATTGAGCTATTCATTCAAGGCAAGCAGGATGCGGCTACGACGCTCAAGAAGGGGCAAGAGCAGGGCGATAAGCTGTTGGATCAGAACGCAGCAGGGAAGTAACTAGAAATGTGGGGGAGGGTTATCCCTCCCTTTTTGTGGAAGGGGGAATTCTCTTGGCATCGATAACCAAGCTGGGTCGACATCAAGCTAGGATGGGTTATCTCTTTATTACGCCAACGATTTTGCTATTTATTATTTTTACAATCATTCCGGTCATCATGGCGTTCTATCTAAGCTTCACGAATTATGACATTGTGAGTAAAAACGATTTCGTTGGATTGGATAACTATAAGCGCCTGGCCGAGGATAATATCTTTTGGACGACGCTGAAGAACGTTTTGTTTTATTCCGTCCTTTATATTCCGCTGAATATTGCCATCTCTTTATCGATGGCCTTGCTGTTTATGCGCAGCCGGTTCGGTGTAAAGCTGTTTCGTACAGCTGGGTATTTGCCAACACTAACTTCTGGCGTTGCTGCGGCTACGGTATGGATATGGCTGCTAAACCCAGAGTTCGGACTCGTGAACGATATTCTGAGCAAGTTTGGAATCACTGGACCTTCATGGTTGGCTGAAATGCCTTACGCCATGCTGTCCATTGTGTTAGTGACCTTGTGGCAATCCGTTGGAGCGAACATGATCATTTATTTAGCGGGACTAAATGGAGTTCCCGATCATCTGTATGAATCTGCAAAGCTGGACGGAGCTAATGCTTGGCAGTCCTTTCGTTATATTACTTGGCCAGTGCTGAGACCGACCACCTTTTT
Source organism: Paenibacillus germinis (assembly GCF_013141785.1). Lineage (NCBI taxonomy): Bacteria > Bacillati > Bacillota > Bacilli > Caryophanales > Paenibacillaceae > Paenibacillus > Paenibacillus germinis. The sequence continues at coordinate 97,704 of NZ_WHOC01000089.1, read as the reverse complement.
CGTAAGTACAATGGCCATTATTGGCGCGCTGCAGCTGTTTGACCAAGCGTTCGTATTGACCAAGGGCGGTCCCGCCAACTCGACGAAAACAACGGTGTATCATATTTATCAGCAGGGCTTCAACCAGCTCCAAATGGGCTATGCCGATGCCATGGCATTTGCGCTGTCTATCATTATTTTAGTATTTTCGCTCATTAATATGAGACTAAACAAAGAGGAATCCGTGATCTAGGAGGGATGGAAAGTGAAACAACAAGCCTATTGGCAAACGACAATCATGTATATCATTTCCATCGCCGTCTGCATCGTCATGGTCGTCCCGTTTGTATGGAGTCTTATCACTTCCATCCGTCCGGATGAAGAGATTTTCATGCTGCCGATTCAATGGATTCCTTCCAGCATAACGTTGGAGCATTATCGCAAGGCGTTTGAGCTCGTTCCATTTGCTCTGTATTTCTGGAATTCTTTTTACCTTGCGTTCATGGGTGTGCTCTTCAACTTGCTTTTTGGCTCTTTGAGCGGCTATGCCTTCGCTAAGCTTCATTTCCGTGGAAGAGATACGATGTTCAAAATTCTGCTCGCAGCCATGATGATACCTGGTGTTGTGACGATGATCCCGCAATTTTTCGTGCTGAAGCACATTCCTTTCATGGGAGGAAATGATTGGCTTGGCGGTGGCGGCAACGGCTTGCTCAATTCATTTTGGGCGATTATTTTGCCAGGAGCGTCGGGATCTTTTGCGGTATTTTTTATGAGGCAATTTTTCGTCTCTTTACCAAGTGATTTGCAAGAAGTAGCTCGAATTGAAGGCAGCGGTGAGCTTCGTATCTTTTGGAACATTTATATTCCGCTCGCGAAGCCGGCGTTGGCTACACTCGGCATATTTACCTTTCAAGCAGGCTGGAACAGCTTTCTCGGCCCGCTCATTATGCTTAACGACCCTGCCAAGAAAACGATTCAGCTAGGCTTAGCTGCTTTTACTTATAACAAACAGGTCGACTTCGGCCCGTTGATGGCAGGTGCTTTAATTGCGGTAGTGCCGATACTGATCTTGTTCCTGCTGCTGCAGAAGTATTTTGTGCAAGGAATCGCTTTTACAGGAACGAAAGGATAGTACGCAAGTCGGACAGATAGGTGAAGCGAATTGACAATTCGATTAAAAATGATCATAGCCCTGATGATTGTTGGGATAGGCATCATCGTGGCTGCTAGCTGGGGAGTGGAGACAATGGACAAAAACAATAAAATGACCGATGTGCAAGTGAGCACAAAGAGAGAAACCTGGGAGCAGCGTGCGGATCTAGCGCAAGCGGGGCTGCTTAAGCAATATTGGAACGGAAAGCTGAACTTATTCGATAATTTGTCGCCTTGCAACGATCTATGTAATGAGAAGTTCCATTACTGGTGGCAAGCACATGGTGTAGATACGCTGGTGGACGCTTATGCAAGAACCGGTGATGCGTCGTATAAGGGCTACCTGGCGAACATGTATCAGGGTATGTTAGACCGCAATGGCGGCGTATGGCCGAATGATTTTATCGATGATATGGAGTGGTTGGCTTTAGCTTGGCTCCGTGCTTATAACGCTACAAGCGAAGAGAAATACAAGGAAGCCGCGCTTGAGCTTTGGGAAGATATTAAGACGGGCTGGAACGAAGAGCAAGGCGGGGGCATTGCATGGCGCAAGCCGCAGCTTGATTATAAGAATACGCCGGCGAATGCTCCAGCAGTCATTCTAGCTGCTAGATTATATAAACAGTTCGGCAAGTCAGAGGATCTAGCTTGGGCGAAAAAGATTTACGATTGGCAGAAGGCTAATCTCGTTGATCCGGACACGGGCTTTGTCTGGGATGGGAAAAACCGCGAGGGAGACGGCAAGATTGATAAGGGGTGGGAATTCTCCTATTGCCAAGGTGTTTACATCGGAGCAGGAGTAGCGCTTTATCAGGCGACTGGGGACAAGAGCTATCTAGCGGATGCGGCTCGGACAGCACAAGCATCGAAGCTCAGGCTGACAAGTCCGGCAACAGGCATGCTGCCAAGTGAAAGCAATGGAGACGGAGGCTTGTTCAAAGGGATATATGTTCGTTATTTGGCGGAGCTCGTTCTTGCAGACCCTGGTCAGAAGGAGTCGCTTGAGCTTCTTGTAACGAATGCAGACAGTCTCTGGAAGTACGGTAGAGATGAGCAGCGCGTCATGTTTAGTAAATCATGGGCGGCAACACCTGAGCCTGCTGAGGATTTGAGCGTGAATCTGAGCGGCGTTATGCTGCTGGAGCGTATGGCTGAGCTGGAGAAACAGGGATTGCTGAAACAGAACTAAAGTATTAAGTGAGTTCAGGGGCAGCCGAAAATCTGCCCCTTTATTTTTAGGCACAGAGGAGTCGAGGGATAGATGAATGCAGCAGCGATGGCAGAACAACTGCAAACGACTTTGCACAAGCTGTATTGGAATCTGGATACACAGATTATGAATCAATGGGACGACAGTTTAACTGTTAATCGCGCTGATGAAAATTACTATTATTGGTGGCAAGCACATGCTGCGGATGTCATCCTTGACGGCTATGCGCGAACCGGTAATGTGGCATATTCGAACCGTTTAGAGCAGCTGTTCCACGGCATTCTTCGCTCTAATGGAGGAACGTTTCGCCATCAATACTATGATGATATGCAGTGGATGGCGCTAGCTTGGCTAAGGGCTTATGACATGACAGGAGCTCAGATGTACCGGGAGAGCGTTACCGACTTGTGGGAAGACATCCGAGGCGGATGGAATGCGTATATGGGCGGAGGGATTGCTTGGCGAAAAAATCAACTCGATTACAAAAACACGCCAGCTAACGCTCCAGCGGCTATCCTAGCTGCACGCTTATTTCAACGATTTGGCGATGAGGCTGATCTGGCGTGGGCACAAGAAATCTATGATTGGAACAAAAGGATGTTAACCGATCCCGCCGACGGGTTCGTGTGGGATGGCATCAATCGACTCGGGGACGAGAAAATAGATAGGGACTGGCAGTTTACTTATTGTCAGGGCGTCTTCATTGGGGCAGGACTCGAATTATACACCTGCACAAGGGATTCAACTTATCTAGAGGATGCCTGCCGCACGGCAACTGCGGTGAAGAGCCGATTGTGCGACAGTGCTACGGGGATGCTGCCCGATGAAGGAATCGACGATACAGGTTTATTCAAAGGAATACTAATCCGATATCTGTTGAAGTTGGTAGAGATTTACCCCGAATTTGAGCTGCCGGCTGAGATTATTGAACAAAATGCGATAATGCTAATGGAGCATGGCCTAGACGGCATCGGACGTGTCGGTACAGATTGGAGAAAGCCCCCTGAAGGTTCCATTCAGCTAAGTATTATGCTAAGTGGCGTTATGTTACTGGAGGCGTATGCATCACTTCAAACGAAGTAGCGACATATTGGAGCTGAAGTGAGGTGAAAGTTACAGAATTGAAAGCGCATTCATATTAACTAATTTCAAAGAGAAAAGGAGTTGTTTTATGTGATCATGCAAAGAAGATCAGCTGTCAAATGGTTGGTGTAGACGTCGCTGCCAATTTGAACTTTTCTGGAACCTCCGGCTGGAGCAGCTGGAACACCGTTTCTTTGACGGTATCCCTTCAGGCAGGATCGAATACGATACAACGTGGTTATGACACCTCGAAAGGAAACAATAACTGGCTGAATGTGGACCAACTGTATGGCTTGTAAAGCCAAAATAAATGTAGCCGATAACTCGCTAGTCGCTGGCGTTAAATGATTCAGTTGCTGTATCCGCGGCGGTAATATGACGCTCCGTTTTCTAACATATTCAAAAAGGGCAAAGAACCTTTCCTAACAAATGGGAAGGTTCTTTTTAAGCATCTGAGTGAGATTGTGGATGCATGATTCGGTAGCGACTGTATTGCATTGGTGTTTGTGAATTTTGAAAAAATGAAGAAAAAGAAGCGCAAGTTGTATTGCGTACAACAATTTCCTTGATTTCTTCTTGATAAGCTCAGGATGTTGTATGTTGTACAACAATTTAGCCTTTTTAGAGGCTTTTGAGCTACTTTTGGCAGGAATTGTTGTAGTTTTTACAACATTCGCGGGGGAAATGTGGATTAGCTTGCGTAAAGTTGTACAACGTACAACTTTACAGGGATATACAAGCGAATGTTAGGCACTTTCTAAAATAAGCTCCAGTCAAATTCCTGCGATAGCGTGCCTAGAAGGTGAACCCCAGCTGTGCTGTTACCCTTGCGGTTCAACGCCGGGCCGACCAAACCGATCCCGTATTGTCCGGGCACCATCGTCAAAATGCTGCCAGACACGCCGCTTTTGGCAGGCAGCCCAACGTTCATGGCGAATTCACCTGAGGCATTGTACATACCACAGGTAAACATGAACGTCTTAGCGATCTGCACGAATCGCCGCGGTATAAGGCGTTGATTACGAATCGGATCTACGCCGTTATGCGCAAGAACGAGGGCCATTCTAGCCAAGTCGGTACAGTTCACCTCAACGGAACAATGGCTGAAATAGACGTGGAGAACGTCGTCAACCTCGCGATCCAGCACACCGTTATCTTTCAAGAAGTAAGCTAACGAACGATTCCGGTGTGCAGTATCCGACTCAGATCGGAACACACTTTGATTAATTTCAAGTGAAGGATTATGAGCGATGTCTCGGAAAAAATGGAGAATCCGCTCGACCTGCTCCGTAGGATTACTACCTGCAATCAAGGATGATATCGCAATTGCCCCAGCATTGATAAGCGGGTTAAAGGGGATGCCGGGCTCGACGAGTTCGAGCTTCAGCATTGAGTTGAAATCATCTCCGGTTGGCTCCATTCCCACCTTGGAGAAAACAATCTCTTCACCGTTATCCATCAACGCCAAAATTAAAGTAAATACTTTCGAAATACTTTGCAAAGTAAAACGGAAATCAGATTCTCCTGCTACAGAGATATTTCCTTCAGTATCCATAATACAGATACCTAGAACATCGGCTGGAGCGTTAGCAAGTTCAGGAATGTAGGAAGCAACATGTCCGTCTGATGTATGTGCCTTGCTCTCCGTAACCCACTGAGGCAAGTGATCTTTGAGTTGCTTCCATGTTTCTGCGTGTTGTGTATGACTCATTCAGAAGTCATTCCTTCCTCATTCTCTTAAGCTTTCCAAGCCTGTGGGTGGTTATCGCTGATAAGCTCCGTTGCGCTTGCATTCGCAATAACCTGTTCAGGGTTTTTACAGCCTGGAATGACCGTTGTAACGGCATCATTTTTCAAACACCAAGCTAATGCCCATTTGGCCATGTCCATTCCTTCAGGAACTTCTTCTTTCTGGATGCGCTGCACGTCCTCGAGCTTCTGTTTCACACTCTCGGCATCATGACGATGGCGAACGTCTGTGTTGCTGAACACTGCACCAGGCTTATACTTGCCGCTCAAATAGCCGCTAGCCAATGGGACACGTGCTAATACGCCAAGATCTTGATTCACACAGGAAGGGAAAACAAGCTCTTCTGGGGCACGATCCAATCGGTTGTACACGACTTGAATGGCTTTGGAATTGACCTTGCTGGAAGCTTCTGTTTGATGAATATTAGCATTACTACCAATGGATGTTCCCAAATGACGGATTTTCCCGGCTTGAACTTGTTTGTCCAAAGTTGTCCAAAGCACATCATTATCAAATAAATCATCAGGTCCGGAATGGAATTGATATAAGTCAATATAGTCCGTTTGTAAAGCTTTTAGAGAATCGTCCAGTTGTTTGACAACGCCTTCGGAACTGAAATCATCTGTTCGGGTGAACAGATCGTGGAAATGGTGGCCAAATTTCGTAGCCACGATCCAGTTCTCGCGATTGCGGCGGGATAAGTAATTACCGATAAGAGATTCCGATAGATGGTCACCATAGCATTCTGCTGTATCGATCAAATTTATACCAAGATCGGCTGCTTGATCGAGAATAGCATCTGCTTCAGCTTGTGTGTAAGTAAGTCCCCACTCTCCGCCGAACTGCCAAGTCCCAACACCTACAATGGAAACTTTCAAATCCGTTTTACCAAGTCTGCGATATTTCATGGCGAGCACTCTCCTTTTTTAAGGTATCCAAGTTTATTAAACGCTATAGCTTGCTTCGTGTCAAAAAGAAAAAGACTCTTTCCTCTCCAATTAGAGAAAAGAGCCTTTTTGTATTAAGCGATTCCTGGCGAAAGTTCATTTTCGTTTTCTTTTTTGTCATCTGATTTCTTAGATTTACGGTCGGATACTTTAATGTTACCAATAAAGAGAGTCAGAACAGCTCCGAGTAAAACGAACACTAAGCCTACAATAAACACTTGGTGAAGCGATGTAACCAGGGCATTTTTTAGAATTGGCAGCATGTGCTCCACGAATTCTTTTGGCATTTTGGCCAAGGTTTCAGGACTTAGAAGTGAGGAATATAAGGCTTGTGGATTGGTATGGATCATATCCGTCATTTGTGTAGCCAGCCCACTTGCTTCCGCGGGAAGCTGATTGACAACAGGAGTTAAATCTTGTTCTAACAGCACTGTTGACTTGTGGTTCATAATGGCTCCGAGAATCGTCATACCGAATGTACCGCCAATTTGGCGGAAGAATTGACTGGAAGACGTAACGACACCTAGCTCGGATTTCGGGAAGCTCTCTTGTAAAGCAAGTGTTAGGATTGGCATGACGAGACCCATTCCCAGACCAAGAATCAGCATATAACTTGAAGCAATCAACTTCGTCGTGCTTATGCCCATGGTACCAAGGAAATAGAAGCCAATAGCCATAATAATCATACCACCAAGCATTTGTTTACGAACACCGATTTTTTGAATGAATTGACCGGAAACAACGCTAGCAGCAATCATCGTAATCATAAGTGGCGTCATCACTGTACCTGATGCTGAAGCACTGATACCGACGATGCCTTGCATAAAGAGAGGAACGAACATAATAGCTCCGAACATACCGACAGCCATAAGGAACCCTACACCGTTAATTGTTGTAAATGTTCTATTTTTAAATAACCGAACAGGAAGGATCGGCTCTTCGGCTTTACTTTCAATAATAACGAAGGAAACCAAGGATACAATGGCCAGCACAAAAAGCCCTATGATTTGCCAAGAGAACCAAGCAAAATCTTTACCGCCAAATGTTAAGGCAAGCAGTAAGCTGACGACCCCGACAATCATGGTGACAATACCCGGAATATCGAACTTTACTTTGCCGTTTGCTTTGTGCTTCGGTAATGCAATTGCAATTAAGACAACAGCAAGGATACCTACAGGAAGGTTGATGTAGAATACCCAACGCCAGTTCAATGCGTCAACGATCCAACCACCGACTTGGGGGCCAATAACTGATGATAAACCGAAGATCGCACCGAATACGCCCTGCCATTTGGCACGTTGTTTACCCGTAAATAAGTCCCCGATAATAATCATCGCCATGGGCATCATAATACCGCCGCCAAGACCTTGCAAACCGCGGAACAGGATCAGTTCGGTCATGTTTTGAGACATCCCACATAGGGCTGAAGCCGCGATAAAGATAACTAAACCTGTTACATAGATGACTCGACGACCAATTAAATCAGCAAGTTTACCTGCAATTGGAACGACAACTGTTGATGTCAACATGTAAGCAGTAGTCAACCAAGCCATGAGACCGAGACCGCCGAATTCACCAACGATACGCGGCATAGCCGTTCCAACAATTGTACCGTCCAAAGCGCCAAATAGCATAGCAATGATAAGACCGGTGAGCAAGAGACCTCGATTTTTGAGTTCTGGTCCTTCTGCTTCTATGGATTTCTCTGAAGCTGTTTTTTGTATGTTTTCCACTTGTACCACTCCTTGAATAAGATGAAATTAATAAAAATTAGTAAGCTTTTCAAAGGCACTCACAAGAATGCGCATTTCCTCCGGGGGGAGCTGTGAAAGTCCACGAGCAATTACTTCTTTCTGAACATCTTCAGCTTGTTTGAGTATGGCTTTCCCGGTTTCGGTTATTTCAACCAGCACAATCCGTCGATCTGTCTCATGGTGTTTCCTAATAACATGCCCACTTTGGACAAGTCGATCAATCATAACGGTGATCGCACTTGGTTTAACGCCCAGTTTCTCAGCGAGATGAGTTTGTTTCGGCGTGCCTTCTTTCGATATCATGAATAACATGAATAATTGTGGCCCTGTTAACTCCGAATCTAACTGGGTAAGTACGGTGTGACTAATTTTTCGATGTGCGGTTTCAAATGTTGTTCGGAAACGATTGGTATAGGCTATCAATTCATCTTCCATATCGAAATCCTCCTTACCACTTTATTAAAGTATCAAATAATTAAATAATAAAATGTTTATACGAATTAATGTTTAAACTGTTTAAATAAAATATACGCCGATGAGGATTCGAAGTCAATAGGAAAATTCAGTACCCGAGGCTAGTTCACTTGCATATCAGGCATATCTTGCATATAATAACTGGTACATATATGTGAAAATGCTTTGACGGAGAAGAGTACGCAGTGCTTCTTGACAGGGAGGGAAAGCCGATGATTGAGAGCTATCCCCGAGAATCAGGCTGCTGAAGTTCACTCCCGAGCAGTCCTTTGAACGGAAGCTTAACCAAAGGCTTCTAAATAGAAGGAACCGGACACATCGTCCGTTATCTGAAATGAAGTGAGAATCGTTTATTTGGCCTTGCCAGTGAACGAATCTAATTAGGGTGGTACCACGGCTTTTCGTCCCTTGTAAGGGAGCGGAAAGTCTTTTTTGTGTTTTCATTTAGGGTGATTCAGGGGCCTAATTCAGGAGGGATTTCGATGAAAGAGCGGTTAGAAGCTTTAAAGCAGGAAGCGCTGCAGGAGCTGAGCGACGTACAAAGTCAGCAGGAGCTGAACGATTTACGTATTAAGTATTTGGGTAAAAAAGGGCCTCTAACCGAGGTGCTACGCGGTATGGGCGCATTAAGTGCGGAAGAGAGACCGATCATCGGCCAAGTAGCGAACGACGTTCGTGCAGCAATTGAGACCGTTATTGAAGAGAAGCAAGCAGCGTACCAACAGCAAGAAACCGAGAACAGATTGCGTGCAGAAATGATTGACGTAACACTGCCGGGTCGTCCATCGCAGCAAGGTGCCGTGCATCCTTTAAGCAAAGTTATTCAAGAAATTGAAGACATTTTCATTGGAATGGGGTACACCGTTGCTGAAGGTCCAGAGGTAGAGCAGGATTACTACAATTTTGAGGCGCTTAATCTTCCGAAGGATCATCCAGCTCGCGATATGCAGGACTCTTTCTATATCACGGATGAGATTCTAATGCGTACACAAACCTCCCCAGTTCAAGTTAGAACGATGGAGAAACGCAAAGGGGAAGTTCCGATCAAAATCATTTGTCCGGGCAAAGTATACCGCCGCGATGACGATGATGCAACACATTCACATATGTTTACCCAAATTGAGGGTCTAGTCATCGACCGTAATGTACGGATGAGTGATCTGAAAGGAACTTTGCTTCAATTCGTTCAAGAAATGTACGGCAAAAAGACGAGAATTCGCTTGCGTCCAAGCTTTTTCCCGTTCACAGAGCCAAGCGTTGAAGTGGACGTGAGCTGTGCGATGTGTGGTGGCGTTGGCTGCCGTACATGCAAACAAACTGGCTGGTTAGAAATCCTCGGAGCGGGCATGGTACATCCGCGCGTTCTGGAGATGGGTGGATATGATCCGAAAGAATACACAGGATTTGCATTTGGAATGGGCGTTGAGCGCATTGCGATGCTGAAATATGGAATTGAAGATATTCGTCATTTCTACACGAACGATTTGCGGTTCTTAAAGCAATTCTTACACTTGTAAGCATCAGGAAAAGGAGGGGTTAAGCATGAAGGTTTCTTATCAATGGTTATCGGAATATGTCGATGTATCAGGCTTCACAGCCGAGGAATTAGCAGAAAAACTTACCCGAAGCGGCATCGAAGTGGATATCGTGGAAGATCGCAATAAGGGTGTAACGAACGTAGTCGTTGGATTTGTAAAATCACGCGAAAAACACCCAGACGCAGATAAATTAAGCGTGTGTATCATTGATGCCGGACAAGGCGAAGACTTACAAATCGTTTGCGGGGCTAAAAATATAGATGCGGGACAAAAGGTGCCAGTCGCCATGATTGGGGCCGTGCTACCTGACGGATTACAAATCAAACGCGCTAAGCTGCGCGGCGTAGAATCACAAGGCATGATTTGTTCAGCCAAAGAGCTTGGTCTGAACGACAAACTGCTGCCGAAGGAAATTCAAGAAGGCATCCTAGTTCTGCCTGAAGATACCGAAATCGGCAGCTCAATTCTTGATGTCCTTGCAATCAGCGACAAGGTATTAGAGCTTGATCTGACACCAAACCGCTCCGATTGCTTGAGCATGCTCGGAGCTGCTTATGAGATCGCAGCGATCCTAGGACGCGGCGTCAAACTGCCTGATGCGGAAACAGCAATTCAAGCGGCTGGAACAGCCGCAGTGAAAGCTGCTGATCGCATCAGTGTGAAGATCACAGCGACGGAGCAGTGCTCGCACTACGCGGCTCGCCTTATCGAAGGCGTGCGCGTCGGCACTTCTCCGCTGTGGATGCAGAACCGTTTGATGGCGGCTGGTATCCGCCCGATCAACAACATCGTAGACATCACGAATTTCGTGATGCTTGAATACGGCCAACCGCTTCACGCTTTCGATGCTGAGCAGTTGAACAATGGCCACATCGATGTACGCCTTGCTGAGGCCGGCGAGAAGCTCGTCACGCTCGACGATGTAGAGCGTTCACTAGAGCCGCACATGCTGCTTATCACGGACGGCACGAAGCCAGTAGGGATAGCTGGTGTTATGGGCGGCGCTAACTCCGAAGTAACAGAAGGCACAACACGGATTCTGCTTGAATCCGCTAAGTTCGCAGGCAGCTCTGTGCGCCGAACGTCGCGCCAGCTAGGGCTCCGCTCCGAAGCGAGTCTTCGCTTCGAGAAAGAAGTGAACCCGGAAGCCGTGCTTCCGGCATTAAACCGTGCTGCTGCGTTAATGGCTCAGTACGCATCAGGTCAAGTCGCTGACGGCATCGCCCAAGCCGAGGCGGGCACACACAAGCCGGTCGCTATCTACCTTGCTGCTGACCGTGTGAACAATTATCTCGGCACTGAACTTTCCTTGGCCGAGATGGGTCAAATCATAGAGCGCCTGCACTTCACCTTCGAGCAGGCAGGCGAAGGCAAGCTGCTCGTGCATGTGCCGAGCCGCCGCGGAGACATCACACGGGATGTCGATTTGATCGAAGAAGTAGCTCGCCTATTCGGCTACGACAACATCCCGACAACCTTAATGACCGGCGTGACGACGCCCGGTTCCTTGTCCAAAGAGCAGTCGATCCGTCGAATTACACGGAATCTCCTGACTCAGAGCGGACTGCATGAAGTCATCACTTATTCCTTCACGCAGCCGGATCAAACCGTTTCGCTGCCGGGTCTATACCCAGCGGCAAAGCCAATCTCGCTCGCTATGCCAATGAGCGAGGATCGCAGCCAACTGCGTACTAGCTTGCTGCCGCATCTGCTAGACGTTGTTAGCTACAATCGTAACCGTACGATGGATGACGTGGCTATTTTCGAAATCGGCAAAGTATTCATTACAGATGAGTCTTCACTAACAGATTTGCCGCAAGAGAAGCTTCTCCTCTCCATTGTATTGACAGGCAAACGCCGTCAAGCACATTGGGCACAGAAGTCCGAGGCTGTCGACTTTTATGATATCAAAGGCGTTTTTGACCGTCTTGTAAGCTACCTAGGCGTTAAAGGACTCAGCTATCAATCTGCATCACCAGATGGTTTCCATCCGGGCCGAACCGCCGAGCTCCTCCTAAAAACAGCTGAAGGTGAGCAAGTAATAGGTCGAATCGGTCAACTGCATCCTACAGTCCAACAGCAGCGTGATCTTGATGACACTTACGTACTTGAGGTTGAGCTTTCACCAATCTTAGAAGCTGCTGGAGATGCAATTGTATATAAATTGCTGCCGCGTTATCCGTCCATTGGTCGCGATCTTGCTGTAGTAGTGAATGCTAGTGTACCAGTAGGTTTAATGGAGCAAACCATCACCGAAGTTGCCGGAGACTTGTTAGAATCCATTCAAGTATTCGATATCTATACAGGAGAACGTTTAGGCGCAAATCGCAAAAGCGTAGCCATTGCCTTAGTATACCGTCACGCAGAGAGAACACTGCTGGATGAAGAAGTAACAGAGCTTCATGCCAAAGTTGTTCAAACCCTTGAACAACAATATGAGGCAGAGTTAAGAAAATAGTGTAACTTTCATTTAAGTTGCAGGAAAACAGGCTGGTCTTATCGAAATTACACTCGATAGGGCCAGCCTTTCATCTAAGGGAGGATATAAAAAAGTGAACGCTGAAGATAAAACGAGGATTACCGTTGATATATATGGTCACCAATACAAATTAAAAGCAAGCACAAGCACCAATTACATGAAGCGAGTAGCTGAATACGTGAACGACCAAATGTTTCGTATTGCAAAGGGCTATCCGCGGCTAGATTCACAGAAAATCGCCGTTCTGGCTGCCGTGAACATGGCAGATGAGTGCTTCCGTATGAATGAAATCATGGAAGAACTGACCAAAACCCAAAAGAACCAAGAAGCGACCAAAGCTGCCTATGACAAATTAAACGTTACCTTTAACGAATTGAAACAAGAATACGAGCAACAACAGACATCCATAAGTGAACAAAATGCTAAGCTAGTACAAGCTAACCAAGCGCAAGAGCAAATGAAACAAGAAGTGCAGAAAGCAAAGCAAGAACAAGAACAATTGAGGCAACAACTACAACAAGCTAAACAACAGCAAGAGCAAGCTAAGCAACAACAAGAGCAAGTTAAACAACAACAACATGAGCAGGCTAAACAACAGCAAGAACAAGCTAAACAGCAACAGGAGCAAGTCAAGCAACAACTAGAACAAGTCAAACAACAGCTAGAGCAGGAAAAACGTCAACAAATACAAGTAAGACAACAGCTAGACCAAGAAAAACAACAGCACCAACAAACAAAGCAACAATTCGAACAAGAGAAACAACAAAAGGCACATCAGCTTCAAAAGCTGAACGAACAACACAGAGTCGAAAAACAGTCCCTCTCAGAAATCCACTTGCAAGACAAAGAAATGTTACATCAGCAATATCAACAAGACAAAGAAGCACTAATGCAGCAACATCTGCAGGATAAAGAAATCATAAACATGCAACATCAAGAAGAGATCTTTAAGCTTTCGAATCAGTATCTAACGGAAAAAGAAATACTCGTTAATCAACATCAAGAGGAACTAGAAAACATCACGAATCAACATCAAGAGGAACTAGAAAATATCACAAACCAACTTCAAGAGAGAATAGATACAATTACGAACCAACTTCAAGAAAGAATAAATACAATTTCAAACCAACATAAAGAGAAATTAAATATAATTACAAATCAACATCAAGAAGAAATAGAAACACTCACAACCGCACACCAGAAGGAAATAGAAACACTCACAACTGCACACCAAGAGGAAATAGAAACACTCACCGTCATTTACCAGGACGAGGCTGATGCTAAGGTTCTACGTTTTGAGCAAGATAAAGGCAATCTAGTTGGGGAATTCCAAGCACGACAAACAAACATTATTCAACAGCTTGAAGACCAAAAATCAACCATTATTACACAATATCAAGCGCAAATTGATGCCTTACTAGAGCAGCAGCAATTAGAACGAAGTACCCTTGCTCAACATTTTGAAGAAGAAAAAGAACAGATTTTAGCCCAAGCCCGCAGAGAGAAAGAAGAGTTAATGCACCAAAGCTTGAACGATGAAGCTCAGCAAAAAGAACTTCAAAATATCAAAGAAGAGTATAAAGAATTGCGCGAGGAATATGCTAAGCTGCAGAATGAATACAATGAGTGGATCGAGCTTGTAGAAACAGACAGTCCTGGCAGGTAATCCACAGTGACACTGAATACACTAGACTATGTCATGTTGTCGATAGTAGCTTTGGGTCTGCTGCTTGGTTACTTTAGAGGATTTATTGCCCAGATTGTTTCGCTCTCAGGTTTTGTTCTCGCCTACCTCGTTGCATTTTATTTCTACAGGGATTTTGCCCCTCTGCTTCGAAATGCAGTTGCATTGCCTACCTATCAAAATTACCAAAAATACGAATTTATCGTAAAAGGCCTTAATTTGGATACCTATATCCTGAACGCTTTAGCCTTTGCAATATTGTTTTTTGGCGTAAAATTTGCACTAGTCATCGTAGGAAGAGCACTTAATATTCTAGCAAAAACCCCAGGCCTGAACTTCATCAACCGTTGGAGCGGCGCATTGTTGGGCTTAGCAGAAGCACTTTTGATCATCATTATAGCTGTCAATGTTATCACCATCATGCCCGCAGATGGACTTCAAAAGCTGCTCTCAAGCTCAACCATAGCTCCATATTTAATTAACGAATTACCCAATATAGCAGGAAAACTCCAAGAACTCTGGAAACAAGGAATTCCCCTATAGAAGCTGCCTACTTTTCTAATATAGAAAGGGCAGCTTTTATCAGTTTCCACCACACAGCACCGGCACTCCCCGACTTTCATCCACTAAACATATGAGTTCTGTAGTATCTACAATGCCACGAAATACCTTAACCACACCGACAACCACAACCACACCGACTACAACTAACGAGCTTCGTAAACATTACTCCAGAAATTGAGGCTAGGAACATGCTTTTTAACAGGGGATATCCAAGTCAAATAACCCTTTACGAAGTGGCAAGAACAACTGGCTTTATAAATCCGAAAATAATACCTTCACTCGAATCCTTACACTTTAAAATTATGTTTTCTGTGGTATCTACAATCATCCAAAAAACCTTGCTGATGCATTAAAACATTCTATGTCCCTGACGGAGATGAGAGCAGTACTATAGCAAAAGCTCAAAAAAGCTTCAAATTGTTGATATTGATTAGTCGAATACTTGCTTTTTAACAATGTAGATACTACAGAAAATGAATATTCATGATATTAATCTCGGAAACAAAAACTGCTTTACATGCAAACAAACGTTCTGTATAATACAAATATAGGAAATTATTTAAGCTCGCTTTGCAATCGAGAGGGGTCAATTCATGGAAACATATTTATTTGAATCGTTGGATGACACTTTCAAGACAGAGGAAGATTGTGTAAGATTTTTGACGAAAAGACGGTGGGCGGGTGGGTTTTGTTGCCCAAATTGTGATTATCATTTATTTTATATAATTAAGACTCGCAATTTATTGGAGTGTAAAGAATGCCGCACGCAAATTTCATTAACGGCTGGAACGGTTATGCATAAATCAAAGCTTTCCTTGATGCTTTGGTTCAAAGCTATACGAGCATTGATCCAAGATGGTCAAACCTACTCAATTGCAGCGTTTGCAAGCTTGCTTGGAGTAAATTATCGAACTGCTAAGTTAATGCTGGAGAAGCTGCAACTAGCATTATGCGGACAGAAATCGCAAACAAAAAGTAGTATCCAGCAAAAATAAAAGAAAGCATACAACTTTTAACTCTCGAAAGATCAACACTAACTTTTGTGCGTATATGTTCACAAATTCCAAGAACATAAAGTATGTTGAGGATGTTTTGTTTAGAAAGTGGATGGATGCTTTCTTATCCGTTTATTTGTTTCCTGTCTTTTTAAGGTACTGTCAAGTGCTTTGACGCAACGTTATTGTCACTTATGAAGCATAAATAAACTTGCTTCACAGGAAATGTTACACCATCATCCAAATACAAAAAAGCCTTACCGCTTTATTGCCGCGATAAGGACTTATGAACTGATAATTTAAACTATTCAACAATCAATGTTGTTTTCATATTAGCGTGACCACTGCCACACATGATGGAACAGTTAATTGGGAAAGAACCCGCTTTATCTGGCGTAAAGGTAACTGTTTTGTTGCTATTATCGAGGTTTATTTTAAATTCTTTAATGGAAGCACCATGAACACCTTGAGCATTATCAAGCGTAATTGTAACGGGCTCTCCTTTTTTGACACGATATTCGGATTGGTCAAATTTGAAGTTAGTGGCTTTCAATAAAACTTGCTGGCCTGTAGCTTGCGTAGTTGCGGCGGGAGATGTAGAGGATTGTGCTGATTTCGTATCTTTGTTTCCGCAAGCTGCTATCGCAATGACTAAGACTATTCCCATAAAAAGAACGAGTAATTTCTTCATGTATATCCCTCCGGAATTGAATTGGTTTCCCTCATCATTGTACACGACCGCTTCCGAAAAAACAGTGACAAACTCGTGAAAGAAATTGTTAAAAGAAAAGATCGGTCCGGCGAGTGGATACGCGGCAGACCGATCTTTTTTGGGCTTTAGCATGGGTATCAGTTATCGAAACTGATAGGTTTTTATCGACGATTTTCTTTTCCTGAGATCCCTTGTTCAAAAGGGGTTTTCACAGGGATGAACAGGTCGATGATTCCGATGACTAAAGCAGCTAAAACGGCACCTATTATGCTCGTAGATACATTGCTTACGACAAACTGGGCGGCCCAAATGACAAGCGCGCTTACCAGAAAGCCTACGATTCCCCTGCCAAAGGGAGTGATTTGTTTGCCGAAGATCCCTTCAATGATCCAAGCAGCAACAGCAATGACCAAAGCTAGAAAAAATGCGCTCCAGAAACCACCGACTTTAAACCCTGGAACTAACCAGCTGACAAACATTAAAACCAAGGCAGAAACAATAAACCTTACCAGATGTCCGAGAAGATGCATCTCGTGAAACCTCCTTCTTTTTGTGATGAGATTAAGTTCTCATAACAAGAAGTGATTTTTTGAACTATTGCTTGGTGTGTCTAAGTCTTGCAATTCCTTTTGGCAGGAGGATAGGTGCACAGCTTATTGTATCCAATTCGAGTGAATATTATGGTAGGCAGCATCTTCCATATAATGATTGTCTCCGTAGCTAATCAGGCTTGTTTTGGTTTATAATATAGGTTAGAGAAATGAGGTTGGGATAGTTGAATAAGAAAATAATTAAAACATTAGATTATCAGAAGATTTTACATAAACTTGCTCATCATGCGTCAACTTCGCTTGGTAAGGATGCCGTGGAAAAGCTTGAGCCTAAAGGTGATTTTGAACTCGTCAAGCTTCGGCTGCAAGCAACTGATGAGGCTGTTAATGTAGAACGATTGAAAGGGAATGCCCCTTTTGGTGGGATTCGTGATATTAGATCTTCCTTGCACCGGGTTAGAATTGGTGGGATGTTAAACCCTACGGAGCTGCTCGATATTTCGACGACGATGTTCGGTACGCGCAGGTTAAAGCGATTTGTTCTTGCGGTTCATGAGGAATACGCAATTCCAATGCTCAAAGAGCAGGTTGAATTACTCACAGAAAATAAGCAATTAGAAGATAAAATTAATAGCTGTATAGATGAGAATGCTGTTGTTGTTGACGGTGCGAGCCCTGAACTGGGGCGTGTGCGAAGCGAACTACGCACAGGTGAAGGAAGAGTCCGCGAGAGGTTAGAGCAAATGCTTCGCAATTCATCTGTTCAGAAAATGTTACAGGACGTATTGATCACTATTCGTAATGACCGTTTTGTGATTCCCGTTAAATCGGAGTATCGATCCAGCTTTGGCGGAATGATTCACGATCAGTCAGCATCAGGTGCGACGCTATATATTGAGCCAGATGCTATTGTTCAATTAAATAACAAAATTCGTGAATTAAAGTTTAAGGAAGAAGTTGAGATTGAGAAGATTTTACGCGCACTCACTGAGCTGGTTGCCGAACAAGTGGATTTGCTTGTGCTGGATGTGGATCAATTGGCTGAGCTTGATTTTACTTTTGCTAAAGCTGGTTTAGCAAGAGAACTGAAAGCTACAATGCCTAGATTAAATGATCGAGGCTTCATTAAAATAAAGCGAGGCCGGCATCCGCTTATCGCGGCTGATTCCGTTGTGCCGCTTGATTTGGAGTTGGGCAATGATTTCTCACAAATCATTGTGACCGGGCCTAATACAGGTGGTAAAACAGTTTCCCTCAAAACAGTGGGACTCCTTAGCTTAATGGCGATGTCAGGGTTGTTTGTACCAGCTGAGGAAGGCAGTCAGTTGTGTGTGTTCGATGCCATTTATGCGGATATTGGCGATGAGCAGAGCATTGAGCAGAATTTAAGTACTTTTTCGAGTCATATGACGAATATCATCAGCATTTTGAGGGATATGACACCAAAAAGTTTGGTTTTACTTGATGAACTTGGAGCAGGTACTGATCCTGCTGAAGGTTCGGCTTTAGCGATCTCCATTTTGGATTATATTCATCAAATTGGTTGTCGAATCATTGCAACAACGCACTATTCGGAGTTAAAGGCTTATGCTTACCAAAAGCAAGGCACCATTAACGCAAGCATGGAATTTGATATACAAACGTTAAGTCCGACTTACCGCTTGCTTGTAGGTGTTCCTGGTCGAAGTAATGCGTTTGCGATTGCAGAGCGTCTGGGCTTATCAAAGCGCATTATTGAGCATGCACGTACGCAGGTTGGCGAGGAGGATAAGCGAGTCGAATCAATGATCGCGTCGCTTGAAGAAAACCGCCTGATTGCGGAAGCTGAGCGCGAAAGCGCTGAGAGGATGCGACGAGAGGCGGAAGAGATGCGCCTAACGTTAGAGGCTCAGCAGGCCAAGTTCGACGAGCAGCGCGATAAGCTGCTCGAGAAGGCCGAGCGCGACGCGCGTGAGGCTGTCGCCAAGGCACGTCGCGAGGCAGATGAAATCATCGCCGAGCTGCGGCGCATGGCGCAGGAGGAAGCCGGTGGAGTCAAGGATCACCGGTTGGTAGAAGCGAAGCGCCGCCTTGATCAGGCGGCGCCTGAACTGCGCGAGAAGCAGGTTCGCGCGGCGAAGAAGCGGCCAGAGAGAATCGAGGCCGGGGATGAAGTGCGTGTCGTGACCCTGGGTCAGAAGGGTCACGTCGTAGAGATTGTTAGCGCCACAGAAGCAACGGTGCAGTTGGGAATTATGAAAATGAAAGTCGAGTTGTCGAATCTCGAAAAGATCGGCAGCACGGCTCAGAAAAAGCCAGCTCATCAGGTGGCTACAACCGTTAAAAGAACCCGAGATGATAACATTCGGATGGAACTGGATATGCGCGGTCTCAACATGGAGGACGCCCTGATAGAGGCTGATCGATTCCTGGATGAATCTTTCTTGGGCAACCTGGGTCAAGTATATTTAATTCACGGTAAAGGAACAGGTGTGCTCCGTACTGGAATGCAGGAATATTTGCGCCGTCATAAGCATGTGAAGAGTTACCGCATGGGGAATTACAATGAAGGCGGAGCAGGAGTTACAATCGTTGAACTGAAATAACTTTTAAATTTTTTCATCTTTTTGAAACTCATTCTATGGGACTGCGTATGTAATATGTGTAAGCACCGGTGATTAAAAAATTAGCATTCGCAATACCCAAATTTTAAAATACATGTTTATAAACCTTAGGAGGAATTCAAAAATGGGAATTTTTAAAAGACTTCGTGATATGACAATGGCTTCGGTTAATGACTTGCTGGACAAAGCAGAAGATCCTATTAAGATGTTAAATCAGTTTCTGCGTGACATGGAAGAAGATATCATGGAGGCTGAGTCTGCAGTAGCTAAGCAGATCGCAATTGAGAAGAAATTCAAGCTTCAGTTTGAAGAATCCGAAGAGATGGTTACGAAACGTACTGAGCAAGCTATGAAAGCCCTTGAATCAGGCAATGAAGACCTGGCTCGCCGCGCTTTGGAAGACAAGAAAGAGCACCAAGGACGTTATGATGAATTGAAACGCCAATATGATCTTGCGAAAACGAATGCTGATCAACTTCGCAGCCAATTGACGGAAATGAAAGACGAGTTCAACAAAATGAAGAACAAGAAGGATTTGTTGATTGCTCGTGCTGAAACAGCAAAAGCTCAAAAACAAATCAATCAAGCGATGTCTGGTTTTGGTACAGACAATGCAGCTAAAGGTTTTGACCGTATGAGCGAGAAAGTGCTTCAAATGGAAGCTGAAGCGCAAGCAAGCGGTGAAATCCGTGCTAAAAACCGCAGCTTAGATGATGAGCTTGACGGACTTGGCGCAAGCAGCAGCGGAATTGATGACGAATTAGCAGCTATGAGAGCAAAGCTTGCTGAAAAAAAACAATCCTAATGTTATACTAATAGTACCTGCGAGAGACTGAGTCAAACTCAGTCTCTTCTATCTTTCGCGAAGGAAGGCAGGAGACGATATGAACGAAGAGGTGGATGTATTGCTAAGTAACCCGTATTTATCGACGCTTGCCTTTTTTGCAGTTGCTGTGATCGCGTTAGTTGTATTTCTAACGATTTTTGAAATGGTCACCAAATATGATGACTGGGCAGAGATCAAAAAAGGCAACTTATCTGTAGCGATGGCTACAGGTGGGAAGATTTTTGGGATTTGTAATCTGTTCCGGTTCGCTATCCTAAACAATGACACGATGATTCATTCCCTCATCTGGGCAGGGTACGGATTCTTGCTTTTGCTGGCTGCCTACTTCATTTTTGAATTCTTGACGCCTTATTTCAAAATCGATGAGGAAATCAAGAAAGATAATCGCGCTGTAGGTTTCTTGTCCTTGACGCTGTCTGTCTCCCTTTCCTACGTGGTCGGAGCTTGTGTAACTTAGATCCATACATAATCTTGGAGGCTTGAACAATGAAATACCTGTGGGGCACTTTGTTTGCCATCGCGTTTGTATTTATGGCGGCAGGGGTTTATTATTTATTGAAATATGCATGAATGCATTAGGTTGGAGGATTACGTAATGAGTACCAATGAAGAAATAGTTTGTCCATGGTGCCAAACAGAGATCGTTTGGGATCCGGAAATTGGACCTGAGGACGAATGTCCGCACTGTTTTAATGAACTGAACGATTATAGGAGCATCGATTTAAAGGTGAAACAAACAGGTCAACCGCTCCGCTTTGATGAACAAGAATATGCCGATTCGGATGAAGATTTATCATTGGCTTGGGATGATTCGGATGAACCTCTCGATAAATACGGAGAAAAAGTTCAGCATATAACAGACGAACAAGAAGAGGCACCTGAGTGCTCGAGCTGTCATGAACTATTGTTGTTTGCAGGTACTGAGGTCACGAGTGGCTCCTCTTTCACGCCTGTTATTCCCAAAACGTTAGGAAGTGCTTTCCTAACAGGTCCCTTTACTTCGAATGTCTTTGTATGTCCGTCTTGCTTTAAGGTGGAGAAAATCTTATCTGATACAGATCGACTGCTCATGGTTGAACGTATTAAATCGGAGTAGCGGTAGAACCGAGTCCCTTATGGATTCGGTTTTTTTATATGTCTTGCCTCATATTTTCACTCGATTGGGGAAGCTTAACAAGAACTATTTCGATCTGTGGGGAAAGGTGAGGAGGAGTATGCAAAAGGATCAGAGTAAGCATTTTGTTCAACAAGGTAGGGCAAAGGAAGCAACTAAAACCAATTATTTTGAAGACCGTGGAAGTGGAGCCGTAGAAGTTAAGGGTTCACAGAAGAAAGGTCGGCTAGATGCTCAGGCGATTCTTTTACTGATCGTTCACACGTTATTTGGCAGTGCAAATGCCTTGTCAGGAACTTTTGTGGGAGTGTATTTGTGGAAGGCCAAAAATGACTACGCTTTAATCGGTTGGTTTACGTTAACGACGCATTTGACAATGGCGCTTACCTTTTGGTTGGCAGGTAAATGGGTGAAGGAACACAATAAAATGAACTGCTTACGGCTCGGTGTAGCAGTTTCCGCGGGCTTTTATATGCTGGTATTGTGGCTTGGAGCAAACAGCTTTCACTATTTTGTTTGGTTAGGTATGGTCCAGGGAATTTCTGCTGGCTTATTCTGGGTGGCTTTTAATGTTGTATATTTTGAAGTGACGGACCCCGATAATCGAGATCGGTTCAATGGCTGGATTGGGCTATTGGGCTCAGGCGCAGGAATAGTAGCACCATGGATCTCCGGTTTACTAATTGTGAGTCTGGGAGATGGAGCTGGGTATCGATTAATCTTTTCCATCTCGTTAGGTATCTTTTTGCTAGGTGTGGTTATCAGTTTCTTCTTGAAAAAAAGGAAAGTACAAGGTGCCTACGAATGGTTGTTTCCCTTGCGTTGTCTTAGGCAAGCTGAAACACCCTGGAAGCGCGTATGCTTAGCCTTGGTTTTTCAAGGAGTTCGAGAGGGTGTCTTTGGTTTCATGATTGCACTTCTCGTCTACATATCCACATCAAGTGAAGCTAGCTTAGGGAGTTTCGTACTGATTACTTCTGCGGTATCTTTAGTGAGTTTCTGGGCGGCGGGACGATTTATTAAGCCGCATTTTCGAAAGATCAGTATGCTGATTGGCGCTGCTATGATCGTAACCGTTATTATTCCTTTTTTCTGGAAAATGGGGTATAGCACTTTACTTATCTTCGGCATAGGAGCTTCGCTCTTCTTTCCGATGTATTCGGTACCTATGGTATCGGCAGTATTCGATCTTATTGGTTCAAATGAAGCCAGCGCTAAGCAGCGGGAGGAGTACATTGTACTTCGTGAGCTTTCCCTTAATGTGGGGCGTGTGTGTGGGGTGCTCTTATTCATTTGTGTCATTTCGTGGAGTAAGGCGCCTCTTGTGATAAACGTACTGTTGTTGATCATTGGCAGCTCTCCGCTGGTCAGCTGGTACTTTATGAAGAAGCAGTTAACTGTAATTAGAACTTGACATCTTTCACGCTTCCCGATAAAAATGTGGGTATAGATTGTTTTATTGGGAAGAGGAGGGGGTAACCCTTGACACATAAAAAAATGGTGAATAGCATCACAGAGCTGATTGGTGATACACCGGCCGTGCGGATTAACCGATTGGTAGGTCCGAATGATGCGGAGCTCTACGTGAAGCTTGAATACTTTAATCCAAGCGGCAGTGTAAAAGACCGCGCTGCGTTTAATTTAATCGAACAGGCGGAGAAAGATGGACTGCTTCGTCCTGGCGCTACGATTATTGAGCCGACTAGCGGTAATACTGGCATTGGACTTGCCATGAATGCAGCTGCTAGAGGCTACAAGGCTATTCTAATCATGCCGGACAATATGACCAAAGAACGGATTAATCTGCTCAAGGCCTATGGCGCAGAGGTCGTACTCACTCCCGCCGCGCTGCGGATGCCGGGTGCGATTGAGAAAGCGAAGGAGCTGAGGGATCAGATACCTGGCAGCTATATCCCGCAGCAGTTCGAAAATCCAGCGAATCCGAGCATTCATCGGACGACAACAGCTCCCGAAATTCTGGAGCAAATGGACGGGCGTCTGGATGCTTTCGTAGCAACTTCAGGCACGGGCGGAACGATCACCGGAACGGGCGAGGTGCTCCGGGAAAAGCTGCCGGATATCCAGATTTATGTGGTGGAGCCGAAGGGTTCACCGGTACTGTCTGGAGGAAGTCCAGGTCCGCATAAACTCGTTGGTACGAGTCCAGGCTTCGTACCGGCTATTCTGAACACAAACGTATACGATCAGATCGTGCAGGTGACTGACGAAGATGCAATTCGAACCATGAAAGATCTGGCCAGCAAGGAAGGCATCCTTGTGGGACCTTCGGCCGGAGCCTCCGTGTGGACAGGTATGCAGGTAGCTCGTAAGCTAGGAGTGGGCAAGAGAGTGCTCTGTATTGCACCGGATACGGGCGAAAGATATTTGAGTATGGACATTTTTGATTAAATACATGATTAAATTCATGGATAAGTTAGCAAATATGAGCGGCCCACCGGATCCAAATGATCGGATGGGCCGTTCTTCATTATTTCTTAAAAAAAAGATAATAAAAGAATATTGAATAAAAATTCATATTTGAGTATAATTATAAGTATAAGAAGGTTTGGGGTGAAAGGTGGAAATACAGTGAAATTAGCCTACATTAATGCGTTTCCTGAAGAAGGTCAATTCCAGGAATTTATACAGACATATACAGAAGAATGCATAACATTTGGAGCTCAAGCCATTGTGAATTGGAACGATTTCCAATCGGAGCATGTTATCTCGGTTTATGATGAGAATAAACTTGTCGGAATCGGTTGTTTGACGGGAGAATATCATGTCCATGTGCGTCCTACGTATGAGCATCGTGAAATTGAAACTATGATGAACAAGTTGCTGCAAGCCGAATCGAAGGTTAGTTTGGTTCACGGACAATCCTGATAATTACTTGTAGGCAGAGGCTACTCGGGAGGTCCCGGTGGCCTTTTTCTTATTTGTGAGGTGGAAATTTCGGTTATACAAAAATATTCCGCTCTAAAACAAGCTCAGTAATTGAATTAGGACAGCAATTCATTGTAAGATTAAAGGATGAACGAATCAGATTTCAGAAAGGTAGGTTTAACCATGGATGCTTTGAAGCTTAATATTCTCGAACTACTGAAGGAAGATGCCCGCAGGAGTGCGGACTTGATCGCCACTATGCTAGGAACGGCGGAGGCCGAGGTGGCGCGAGCGATAAGCGAGATGGAAGCGGATAAGGTCATCGTCAAATACGCGACAGTAGTTAACTGGAGTAAAGTGGATGACGAAAAGGTTACCGCCCTAATTGAAGTGCAAATTACGCCGGAACGCGGACACGGGTTTGATGCTATCGCGGAACGGATCTATTTATATCCAGAAGTCAAATCGGTTTATCTCATGTCTGGCGCTTATGATTTGCTTGTAGAAATTGAGGGCAGTTCCCTCAAACAAGTCGCTTCTTTCGTGTCCAACAAGCTTTCGCCGATTGACCGTGTACTTTCAACAAAGACGAATTTTATATTAAAAAAATACAAACAAGACGGCATTATATTCGAGGATCAGGAAGATGATCACCGAATGCTCGTTTCGCCGTAAAGAAGAGGGAACGCCATGATCAAAGATGAGATAACGATCCAGCAGAATAAGGGAAAATCGATGAAGGACTACCTCGCTCCTGCCGTACGTGAAATGAAGCCTTCAGGTATTCGGAAGTTTTTTGATTTGGTGAGTAACAGCAAGGAAGATATAATTTCTCTTGGTGTAGGGGAACCGGATTTCTCAACGCCTTGGCATGTTCGTGAAGCGGCTGTGCATTCCTTGGAACGCGGTAGAACGAAATACACGCCAAACTCAGGTATTCCTGAGCTTCGTGAAGCGATTGCCGATTACCTTCATACGTCGTTTAAAGTGAAATATGAGCCATCGAATGAGGTTCTTGTTACGGTAGGCGGCAGTGAAGCGATTGACTTAGCACTCCGAGCTTTGATAACGCCGGGTGACGAGATTCTTATACCTGAACCTTGTTATATTTCGTATTCCCCAATTACGAGCATAAGTGGCGGTGTAGCTGTTGGGATCGAGACCTTCGCGAAGGACCAGTTCAAGCTGACTGAGAAAGCACTTCGCGACGCGATTACGCCACGTTCTAAAATATTAATTCTCTGCTATCCTAGCAATCCAACAGGCGGTATTATGACCTATGAGGATTGGCTGCCGATTGCCAAAGTCATTGAAGAAAATGATCTTATTGTCATTTCCGATGAGATATATGCAGAGCTGACTTATGGTCAGAAGCATGTGAGCTTTGCGGCTATTCCTGGTATGAAAGATCGGACAATCTTGGTTAGCGGTTTCTCTAAAGCTTTTGCCATGACAGGCTGGCGGATGGGATATGCCTGCGGTCACCAGGAACTGATTTCGGCGATGACCAAAATTCATCAATATACCGTGATGTGCGCACCTGTCATGGGTCAAGTTGCTGCTCACGAGGCGTTGACGAATGGCATGGAAGAAAAAGATCGGATGATCGAGTCCTATAACCAGCGCAGACGTCTAATTGTAAAAGGGTTCCGAGATATTGGTCTAGAATGCCATGAGCCGCAAGGCGCTTTCTATGCATTTCCAAGTATTGTTGCTACAGGATTAACTTCAGAAGAGTTTGCCCAGCGGCTATTATTTGAGTCAAAGGTTGCTGCTGTGCCTGGAGATGTGTTTGGTTTAGGTGGAGAAGGCTTCTTACGTTGTTCATATGCTTATAGTGTTTCTCAACTAAATGAAGCTTTAGAGAGAATTGGAAATTTTATGAGAAAATTGTAAAGAATAACGTAAATAAATATGTTCATTATTGATGAAAACTGGTATTCTTGTAGTAAGGAGGGATGAGCATGGCTTTTATGGAATATCAACTATCAACCTATCAAAAACATTTTCAAATTCGTGAACAGGATTTCGGACAAAGTTGGTTGACCAAGCGTGCGAAGAAGCAAAACTCCCTTACCTTATTAGAAGAAGAGATTCATTCTCTGCGACGAAGGTTAGAAAAGATGGTTTTTGATGGGGAAGAAATGACATCTGATACCGTCGTTGAATTAAGCACAATCCTAGACCAAAAAATAAATGAATATATGCATAATGGGAAAAAAAGTCGGTGAAAACCGACTTTTCTCGCGACTATCGATGGATTCAGATAACAAACGGAGGTACGCTTACAACATGAAAGTGAAATGGCTGTTGGTTATGATGATGGGACTTATGGTGTTCCTTACGGGTTGCGGCGGGCCGAAGCCGGATGTTTCTATATTTATGATGGGCTCTAATGGTTTTCCAAGTGAAGCGGGGGACAAGCTGGAGAGTTCCTTGAAGTCCAAGGTGGGCGAGGTTCCTACAGTCAAAATCAATACATCCCCTATATTTTCGTTGGAAAAAATGATTGTGGAGCTAGCTGCAGGAGGCAACGGCATCTTCATACTTGCCGAAGATCAATTCAAATCACTAAGTAATCAAGCGGGTTTCGTTTCTTTGGATGATACGATCAAACCGGAAGATTATCCGGATGGCGTTATTCAAATCGCTGAAGAAGGTAAGCCTGCTGAAAAGCATCTCTATGGTATTCCTCTTACAGGAAACAAATGGATGAAAGAGCAAGGCTTTGAAGGAAAAGGCTTGGTGGCTTTTATTCCTCAAAATGCTCCGAAGTTGAATGAGTCAAAGCAAGTGCTCAAAGTAATTGCACAAAAGTAACAAGAAGTCTATAATCGACAAATAGATTGATAGTAAAATATGCAGCCATAGGTGCTGGTAAGCTCATTAAGAAGAGATTGCCGCTTAAAAGGGAAGCCGGTTAAAGTCCGGCACGGTCCCGCCACTGTAATCCAGGCATTGAGTTGCCGGGAGAGTCAGGATACCTGCCCATGGTGCCGTTTACGACATCCTTCGAGGAAAAGGATCGCGTTAAATCAGGAAGTAACCTTAGGGTTGCTGAGCACCGCGATTTATCGTCCCTTTTGTTCCTTCGAGAACAAAGGGGCTTTTTTGTTAGTTGATAAGAAAGTATAAGTTTTATACTTTGCTCCACATCAACCTTGACAAACGCGCTCGTCTCTGAGAGACGTCGCAGCCGTTTATCCTTGGGGTCAATCGAAATAATTGTTCAGAGAGAGGGTTTATTAGATGAAAAGGAATTCAGTAAAAAAAGCATTTATTCTTACAGTAGCGCTAGTAACAGCAATTAGTCTCGCAGCTTGTGGTAAAAAGGAAACGGAAATTTCCAATCCGTCTAAGCTTGGCGGGGAAGGGACGAAAGCTCCTGCTGCAACGACGGCCCCATCAACGGCAGCCAAAAAGACGGTCTATCCTTTGAAAATAAAGGATGCAACGGGCAAGGAGTTTACCTTTGATAAAGCGCCTGAGCGTATTGCATCCGTGTCCCCGGCGGAAACTGAAGCTCTTTTTGCAATTGGGCTGGAGGCTAATATTGTTGGTGTATCTGATTTTGATGATTATCCAGAAGCGGCTAAAACAAAACCGAAGCTTGGCAGTATAACGAAGCCTAACCAAGAAGCAGTTATTGCAGCTAACGCGAATGTCGTATTCACAGGGGTTTCGATGAAAGCTGATACGGTAGAAAAGCTGCGTACTTTGAATATTAACGTGTTTAAAGTGGAGCCGAAAACCTTGGATGATGCCATTGCTAACATTCAAACCTACGGATTGATTACAGATCATCAGGAGCAAGCGGAAAAAGTGGTTGCTAAGATGAAAGCGGACCGTCAAAAGGTTGTTAATGCAGTGAAAGACGTCAAGCAAGAGAACAAGAAAAAGGTATACATTGAATTTGCTCCGGGATGGACAGTGGGCAGTGGCGAATACATGGATGAATTGATCAAGCTTTCTGGCGGGATTAACGTCGCAGGAGACGGAAAAGGCTGGTATCAAATCAGTGAAGAGAAAATCATTCAACAAAACCCAGGTGTAATTTTGTTCGCCAATGGGGTCGTCGATACTAAAAGCAAGAAACCACTAGAGGAAATTATCCGCACGCGAAGCGGCTGGGATGCCATTGATGCCGTGAAGAACAAGCAGGTGATTGGCCTCGACCAGAACATGCTCAGTCGTCCCGGTCCAAGAATGACCGATGGACTGCTTGAAATGGCGAAAGGCATTTATCCCGAACTGGTGAAATAAAATGAAAAGAAAATTAATGCTATGGGGAGGAGTAGGGGTTATACTCCTTCTTCTTTCTATTGTGGCGAGTTTGTCGCTGGGTACCGCTAATCTCCCCGTTCTGCAAATTGCCAGTATTCTCGCCAAGCATATCCCTTGGCTGGGAGATCACATCGATGTCACCTGGCCGCAGTCGTCGGAACAAATCATTAATAAAGTACGATTTCCTCGTGTATTACTGGGGATTCTTGTAGGGGCCTCACTCTCTATTGCAGGGGCAGCTTTTCAAGGTGTGCTGCGCAATCCGCTTGCGGATCCTTATGCACTCGGTGTATCCTCGGGGGCTTCTGTAGGAGCCGCATTTTTAATCTATTTTGGACTGCAAGTAGCGTGGTTTGGGCAATGGTCGATCCCTATTGTTGCCTTCGTAACCGGACTTATTTCTTTATTTCTAGTTCTAAAGCTGGCCCAGATCGAAGGGAAGCTGAAGATGGAGACGCTTATTTTATCAGGCGTGGTCATGCAGGCATTTCTAGGGGCAATTGTATCCTTTATGGTGTCTATTTCCAATCAAGTCATAAATGAAATCATTTTCTGGCTAATGGGCAGCTTGGCCATGCGAGGTTGGTCGTATACCTATATCATTTCACCCTATTTAATTATCGGTTTTATCGTGCTGCTTAGCTATGCGAGGTCGTTAAATTTACTGGCTCTGGGTGAGCGTCAGGCATCACATCTCGGTGTGAGTGTAGAGCGTACGAAGCTGATTGTACTTATTGTGGCTACATTCCTTACTGCCGCTGCAGTATCGGTGGCTGGTGTAATCGGTTTTGTAGGGCTCATCGTGCCACATTTAGTGCGACTATTAGTAGGTCCGGATTATCGGTTGATTATTCCATTGTCCGCAATTGGTGGCGGCATTTATGTCCTCTGGGCAGATACACTTGCCCGTACCCTGCTGAGTCCAACCGAAATTCCACTTGGGGTTATCACGGCATTTCTGGGCGCGCCATTTTTTGCTTATTTGCTCCACAAGGATAAGAAAACGTTAAGAGGTTGATCAAGATGATTAAAGTGGAGCACCTTTCCCAAAGCTTTAGGGAACAGCAAGTGCTGGAGAACATCAGCTTTGAGATCAAGCAGGGTGAATTTTTTGGCATTATTGGGCCAAACGGCAGCGGTAAGTCGACGTTACTCCGTCTAGTATCAGGGATTGATCCTGTTAAAAACGGAAAGGTTGACCTAGATGGCCGGCTAGTATCCTCCTATTCACGAAAAGAGCTAGCTAGATGGCTTGCTGTCCTCCAGCAGGATGCGCTGCCTCCTGTAGGCTTTACAGTCCGTGAAGTGGTGGAAATGGGCCGATATCCTTTTCAGAATTGGCTTGGTGAGGAGTCGGCTGATGCGGAAGGTTTAATTGATGGCATTGTCCGGAAGCTGCACTTGGAACCGCTGATTGATCGAACAATCGAGCGCCTCAGCGGCGGTGAACGACAGCGTGTCGCTCTTGCTAAAGTGATGGCGCAGCAGCCGCGGCTGCTTATGCTGGATGAACCAACAACGTTCTTGGATATCGGATATCAAGTACAGATGATGGACTACATCAAGGAATGGCAGCGAGAATCCGAGTTGACGGTTGTAGCTGTCCTGCATGACTTGAATTTGGCTGCGCAGTACTGCACGAGATTAATGGTTGTACATAATGGCGAACTTGCAGCGATAGGAACACCTGATGAAATCATTACTAGCGGATTAATCAGCGAAGTATATGGAACAGAACCGATTGTCCTACAGCACCCCGTTAACGATGCGCCGCAAATTTTATTACAGCCAGGAAAATAGTTGAGCTATCGGAGGACAGAATCATGAATAGGATGCAAGAGATTATAGATAGCATTAGGCCTGTTTATCAGGAGGTAGTGAACCAAGCGAATGAGCATTTGAATCAGTTGACGAAACCACAGGGAAGCCTCGGGAAACTGGAAGATATTGCGCGTCAGGTTGCCGGAATTACGGGCGAAGTGATGCCGATTTTTGATAAAAAAGCGGTCATCGTAATGGCCGGGGATCACGGCGTATGTGAAGAAGGAATTAGTGCATTTCCGGCGGAAGTAACGCCTCAAATGGTGCTTAACTTCCTTTATGGTGGGGCTGCTGTCAACGTTCTTGCCAGACATGCTGGTGCTGAAGTTTTCTGTGTCGATATGGGGGTAAATGCTGACCTTGAGCATCCTGATCTCGTTTCTCGCAAAGTAAGAAAAGGGACGCGCAATATGGCGCGAGAAGCGGCATTAACGCTGGATGAGACTGTGCAAGCGATACAAGCTGGTGTAGAAATTGTGGACGAGTTGGTGGAAAAGGGCTACCGACTCTTTGCTATGGGAGAGATGGGGATTGGCAATACAACGGCCAGCGCCGCGATTCTGTGCGCTTTGACGGGCTTGAATACCAGCATTGCTGTTGGCCGCGGAACAGGCATTGATGATGGCAAATGGTTGCATAAAGTGTCCGTTGTGAATAAGGCGCTGGAAGTGAATGGGCTTCGTGTGGATGAGGTGAATCGATCAAGCGCTGAGTATGCGCTCGATGTGTTAATGAAGGTCGGCGGATTGGAGATCGCCGGACTTGTTGGTGTGATTCTCGGCGCAGCGAAGAATCGCTGTCCGGTAGTCGTCGACGGCTTTATTTCGTCGGCAGCTGCACTCGTGGCGAGCCGATTAGCACCGCTAAGCGCGTCCTACATGCTCGCCTCGCACTTATCGCAGGAGCAGGGGCATGCGAAGCTGCTCGAAGCAGTTGGCCTCGCAGCGATGCTGCAGATGGATATGCGCCTGGGCGAAGGAACGGGCGCGGTGCTTGCCTTTAACTTGATCGATGCCGCAGGCAAGATCATGAAGGAAATGGCGACATTCGAAAGCGCAGGCGTGTCTCGGGGTTAGCCTCTTGGCGATATGCCGGTAAAAGGCAATCTTACGCAGTAAGCATGGATAAGGAGGCGAAGGCGCCATGGCGGTTTTGGTTACGGGCGGCGCGCGCAGCGGCAAGAGTTCTTTCGCGGAGAAGCTCGCTATGCATGGCAGCGAGCGAGGGATTTATATCGCGACTTCCCACATCTACGATGAGGAAATGAAGGAGCGGGTTGAGCTGCATCAGCAGATGAGGCTTGCCTCGGGGTATCCATGGGATACTCGGGAGGAGCCTTTCCAACTGAGGGAATTACTGCTTCAGCTGCAGGAGAGCGGGGAGGATGCCGTGGTCTTGGTCGACTGTTTAACACTTTGGCTGTCCAACTGGTTACTCCATCATGAAGGAGAAGTAGGTGCTTCTGCTCAGGTAATGAAACGAATTGACGAGCTTGTAGAAGCAGTGTCCTCTTACCGTGGACACCTCATCTTGGTTACGAATGAAGTTGGTGACGGCATTGTGCCGGAATATCCACTTGGCCGCCATTTTCGTGATTTGGCAGGACGAATGAATCAACGCTTAGCCGAGGTATGTGAGCAGGTATTCCTTGTCACGGTAGGCATACCCATGGAGTTAAAAAGCAGAGCTTATCGACTGGAACAATAAGTCTTTAGGCATGGAACGGTGATCATTATGTGGATATATTCTTGGCAGGAAATCGTTAGTATGACGGCTGCTGCCATTGTACTGGATTGGCTGATTGGTGATCCGAAGTGGCCGACACATCCGGTTATTCTCGTTGGACGCTTCATTCGGTGGGTAGAAGGCAAGTTACATAAAGGAAAAGAGACGCCAGTTATATCGTCTGGATGGGTGCGAACGAAAGGTGTCGTGCTTACTGTTTCTACAGTAGTGCTTAGCTTTAGCGTGATGCTGCTGCTCATTCTTACTGCTCGCTCGATTCATGAGTGGCTCGGATATTTGGTTTCTACGTGGTTCATTTCCACAACGATAGCTATAAAAGGATTAAAAGATGCCGCATATCTGGTATACATTCCGCTGCGTACAGGGAATCTCGCAGATGCTCGTAAGTACACGGGCTACATCGTAGGCCGCGATACGGATGAGCTCGGTGAGGAAGAACTGACGCGCGCGGTCGTGGAGACCGTGGCGGAGAACATCGTCGACGCGGTCATCGCGCCCTTGTTCTATGCGCTGATCGGCGGAGCACCGCTCGCGATGTTGTACCGGGCATCGAATACACTGGATTCGATGGTCGGCTACCGAAATGACAGATACCGTCATTTCGGCTGGGCGTCGGCTCGCTGGGACGACGTTATGAACTGGATCCCGGCTCGGCTGACCGGCCTCCTGTTGATCCTCGTCGCCCTGCTGCAGCCGGGCCTCTCGGCGAAGCGCGCAGCGGCAGCGATTCGCCGCTTCGCGCACCTGCACCCCAGCCCGAATAGCGGAATTCCGGAGTCGGCGGTAGCCGGGGCACTCGGAATTGAGCTGGGCGGGCTGAACGTCTATGGCGGCGCTGCGAGTGAGCGCGCCCGCCTGGGCTGGCCGCTGCGTCCACGGACGCAGCAGGATATTGTCTACGGCGTGAGGATGCTCTACGGCGTCAGCTTTGTAGTGATGGGAGGATTGCTGTGCATACTACTCGTACTGTTTTACTAGACTGGCTGCGTGCTTGCATAGCAGCCTTTCAGTTTTTAACCCGTTTGCCGATTCCTGTGCAAATTGACTATACTGACCGAGTATTCCAAAGAAGCGTGATATTCTATCCGCTAGCGGGTTTCGTCATCGGTCTTCTTTTACTCCTAGCAGGCGAGGGGTTAAGCCTCATCCTGCCTGCGATGCCCGCAGCCGTCCTGCTGCTTGGGTTCTGGGTCGTCTTAACAGGGGGCCTTCATCTAGACGGGTTAATGGATACCGCTGATGGTATCCTTAGTCACAGACCCCGTGAGCAAATGCTAGAAATCATGAAAGACAGTCGCGTAGGAGCCATGGGGGTCATCGTTTGTGTTCTCCACCTGCTTCTCAAATTTTCGCTTCTTTACACCTTGCTAGGTACTGGTGGAATAGGCGGTGGATACTTCTTGCTTGCCATCGTTCCCATCTGGAGCCGTTGGTTTATGGTTGCAGCTATTCATGGTTGGCCCTATGCCCGGCGAGACTCAGGATTAGGGAGTTTTTTTCGCGGAGTTACCATATGGCATGTGACTTTGTCTGGATTAGTAGCCCTTTTTACAACTACGCTTTTTATTGAAATTTTTTCCATGTGGCAAGCTGGCTCTAGCGTTTCATTGTTCTCCTTCACCAATGGTTTAACTATCACTTTTAGCTTTGCAACAAGCACGATTCTAACAGGCTGGATTGTGGCCACGTATATAAGCCGTAAATTAGGCGGTTTAACTGGAGATACATATGGTGCCTTGAATGAACTCCTCGAAACACTACTTTTGTTGGGCATTACCATTTTCACTGCTTACCACATGTAAGTTTGTTACATCCCGAATAAGAAAAATGCCTGGGGATAAATCAGCAGTTTCATGAGGTTAAAGGGGCTACAGTAGTTACCAATGTTGTAATTTCTACAACAATTCACACGCCTGAAGGCTATTTTGCATGTTGAAGTTGCAGTTTGTACAACATTTCTCCCCCATTTGTTGCGAAATGGCCTGAATTGGGCCAAATTGTTGTACAACATGCAACAATGAAGGGAGAATGGCGCGATCTAGGCCGCAATTGTTGCACTTTTTACAACATCATTCACCCGAGAATAGGATTCATTCATCCGGCAAGCATCAATCGGGAAATCAGTCTCCAACGGATCTAAGATAATCGCATCTCCAAATATTTATAACACAGAGAAAGGAGTGAATATCATGCTAGAACGCTATGGGCATGGAGGCGACCTCTGGACGGCAGAAGAAGCCTTTGGCCGTCCGAAGGAGCAATTCTTGGATTTCAGCTCGAATATGAATCCGTTAGGTCCTCCTTCGGTTGTTAAGCATATTCTCAGAGACGGGTGGCGCGATATGGTCAAATATCCCGACCCCGCCGTGCGTGAGCTGAGAAACAAGCTATCATTGAAGTATGATATCGGCGTGGAAAGCATTCTGGTTGGCAACGGGGCAGCGGAACTGATCGATCTGACCGCGCGAGTGTTAAAGCCTACTGTTACCGGAATAGCGAGGCCTTCTTTTAGTGAATATGAGGAAGCGGTTCATAAATCAGGTGGCGGTATTTACAACATCCCTCTTACGCCAATGCACTATTTTGACTTGCAGAAGCAAGATATTGAAGCCGCCTATCCGGATGTGGACTTGTTCTTTCTAGGACATCCGAATAATCCAACAGGGAAGCTGGTTCCTCGTCAAGTGTTGGACATGCTTATGCAGAGTAACCGTAGATTGGTGCTTGATGAGGCCTTCATGGATTTTGTACCGAATGAGCATGAGCACTCTTTACTCAAACTCGCTTCCACCAGTCAGCAGCTTGTCGTCATCCGATCGATGACGAAATTTTATTCTATCCCGGGTATACGCTTAGGCTTCATGGTGGCTCATCCCGATAGTATTCGGCAAATCCAACATCTTCAGGTGCAGTGGAGCGTAAACTATTTAGCGCAGCGTATCGGAACAGCCGTGCTTGATGATTTGGATTTTGAGCAGTCTAGCTGGCAGTGGCTGGAGGAAGAGAAGCCATGGCTTAGCCAGCAGCTTCAGCAATTGGGTCTTGAGGTCGTGCCTAGTGATGTGAATTTTTTGCTTTTTTCGTTTCCTGAGCGGATGGGCATCGATGTGAAGATGGCGCAGAAGCATTTGGGACATCAAGGGATATTGATCCGAGATGCTTCCCTTTTTGAAGGTCTCAATAAACACTATTGCCGGGTTGCGATACGTCTTCGCGAAGACAATGAACGGTTAATAGCTAGGTTACGTCACATGATGGCAGAATTCATGCAGAACCGGGGGCAAGCTGATGACGAATAAGACTGTGCAAGCTGCAACATTAATGGTCCAGGGCACAGCTTCCGATGTGGGTAAAAGCATTTTAACGGCCGCACTGTGCCGCATTCTAGTTCAAGACGGCTGGCAAACGGCGCCATTTAAGTCGCAAAATATGTCCCTTAATTCTTATGTTACTTTTGATGGCAAAGAGATTGGCCGAGCACAAGGTGTGCAGGCGGATGCCTGTCGTATTTTAGCCACAACGGATATGAATCCGATCCTGCTTAAGCCGAAGCAAGACATGGTTGCTCAGGTTGTTGTTCACGGGAAGCCATACTCTGATCTAGATGCAAGGACGTATAGAGAGACCTATTTGCCACAGGCTGAAGTCATTGTGAAGGAAGCTTTAATCCGACTGCGAAGTCAATATGATGTTGTGGTGCTAGAGGGGGCGGGAAGTCCAGCTGAGGTTAATCTGAAGGATCGCGATATTGTAAATATGCGGCTAGCAGGTTGGGCGGACGCCCCTGTGCTTCTCGTTGCTGATATTGATCGTGGAGGCGTATTTGCCTCAATTGTAGGGACACTGGAGATCTTGACTCCGGAGGAAAGAGACCGGGTTAAAGGCTTTATTATTAATAAGTTTCGTGGAGATGTTAGTCTACTGAAACCGGGCTTGGATTGGCTAGAAGAGAAGACGGGGAAACCTGTTCTTGGGGTCATTCCTTTTCTGCCTCAGTTAGGCATTGAGGATGAGGACTCAGCTTCACTAGATTCCAAGCGCATGCAGAATAAGCGGAATGAAAGCTCACAAGGGAAACGGGCAGATCAGCTGGATATCGCGGTCATTCGCTTGCCACGCCTCTCTAATTTTACGGATTTCGATCCTCTGCAAGAGGAGAAAGATGTCCATTTCCGCTATATTACACACCTCTCCGAGTGGGGGGAGCCTGATGTCGTTTTGCTCCCAGGCAGCAAGAATACCATGGACGATTTACGGTATTTGAACGAATCTGGTTTGGCAGAACGGGTGAAGGTTTTCGCGCAAACAGAGAATGGTTGGGTTGCCGGTATTTGTGCAGGCTACCAGATGTTAGGCGCCAAGCTGCTTGATCCAAACGGCTACGAATCAGATCATCCTGAGCTAGAGGGACTAGGGCTTTTACCAACGGAGACTATCTTTACTTCCGAAAAACGGACCGTTCAAGTTCAGGGAAGCAGCACACTTTTTGCTGAAAATAATTCTGAGATTGTCATTGATGGCTATGAAATCCACATGGGGCGGACGCGTTATTTGCAAGAAATGGTAACGCCTTTCCAGATTAAGGCGCTTACCAGCCTGGATGATGAAAGCTCTGACAACGTTCTGCACGGGGACGGGGCAGCTTCGGATCATGGGCGTGTTTGGGGGACGTATTTACACGGGATTTTGCATAATGATGACTTCCGCAGAGCCTGGTTAAATCGTATTCGCATGCATAAAGGATTATCTCTTATTGAGGATGGCCTTCGTTTTAAAGAACGTCGAGAAGCTGCTTTCGATAGATTGGCTGACCACGTTAGATGTCACTTGGATATGAATCGAGTTTATGAGATGATGGAGTTATCAAAGCCTTGGAAAAGGGAGGATGCTTAAAAATGAAAATTTATACTCGAACTGGAGATGCGGGGCAAACAGGCGTAATTGGTGGTCGTGTCGATAAAGATGATGATCGTGTTGAGGCTTATGGCACAACGGATGAACTGAATTGTTATGTGGGTCAGGCGATGAGCTTTATGGATCCTGCGAAGTACCCCGATTTACTCCCGGATTTGCTGCAGGTGCAGCATGAATTGTTTGATTGCGGTTCAGATCTTGCGCTCTTGAAGCAAGAGCTGCGCCCTTATAAAGTAACAGCGGAAATGGTCGATATGCTGGAGACTTGGATTGATAAATACGATGCCGAAACACCGGACATTACACGATTCATTTTGCCGGGCGGAGGTACTGTTTCATCCACACTTCATGTTTGCCGTACCGTATGTCGTAGAGCAGAACGCCGGGTGGTAACGCTTGCGCGAACACAGGCGATTAATCCAGAAGTGCGCAGATACTTGAACCGACTGTCCGATTTATTCTTCACGATTGCCCGCACTGCGAATCACCGTGAAGGTATTACGGATGTGGAATATGTGCGCAGCGCTGAGGTGTTTAGACGTAAATCATGAGTTATTATGAACCGTTAGTATACATCGTACCGCCGGAGGAAGAGGGCTTTATACTTAAGACGGTGCTGCAAAAAAGATTGATGGTCTCTCGCAAACTGCTATCCCGGATTAAACTAACCGAGCAGGGCATAACGGTGAATGGGGTTAGACAATACATCAACATTAAGGTGAAGGCCGGCGATCGTGTAGAGATTCGTATGGAAGAAGAGCAATCCGAGGATATCTTGCCTCAGGATCTTCCGCTGCACATTCTGCATGAAGATGAGCATCTGTTGATACTAGCCAAGGATGCCGGTATCATCGTACATCCGACGCATGGGCATTATTTGAATACGATCGCTAATGGCGTTGTGTATCACTGGCAGCAAGCGGGTATTACGTGCCGTTTCCGTCCCGTGCATAGGCTTGACCAAGAAACGTCAGGTGTACTTGCTATTGCAAAAACGCCCTATGTGCACCAGCAAATATCAGAGCAGATGATTCAGCATCAGGTGAAAAAAGAATACCTAGCCTTTGTGTGGGGCGTCATCACAGCAAAAAGCGGAACGATCAATGAACCCATTGATCGCGATCCTGAACAGCCGCATGTTCGTATCGTTACCCCTGACGGATATTCGGCAGTAACTCATTATGAGGTCGTGGAACAGTTCGCGCATGCCGCTTTAGTTCGGATATGGCTTGAAACCGGTCGGACACATCAAATTCGTGTGCATATGCGCCATTTGGGTCATCCGCTGCTTGGAGATAAAATGTACACACTTCCAGAGTTTGAGCAGAGTTTATCAGCAGTAGAAGCCAGTGAACGGCTGGGTCGCCAGGCTTTGCATGCATATAAACTGGGTTTTGTGCATCCAGGAACAAGGGAATGGACGGAGTTTCATGCTCCTCTGCCTGCGGATTTAACTGTTTTGCAAGCATGGCTGCAGAAAAGTAACTAGATAAACAGAAACCATCCCTTTCTAGGATGGTTTTTCTTTGTTATAACTTGACTTTCCGTATCAATTACCTCAGAATTTTAAGTAGTTCGTTTCATTTCAACTTAGACTTAAAGGAGCTTTAAACATCATGGGAGTAAAAATATTTTGTTATGATAAATGCGGAACATGCCGTAGTGCCGTAAAGTGGTTGAAAGAGCATCATGTAGATATTACAGAAAATGTCCCTTTATTCGAAACGCCGCCCTCTGCCAAGGAATTGGCTAAGCTGCTTCGTGATAGCGGTTTGGAAATCAAAAAGTTTTTTAATACTTCCGGAGAAGTATATAAAGAGATGAACCTGAAAGACAAACTTCCCAGCATGTCGCAAGAGCAAATGCTCGAATTGCTCGCTTCTAACGGCAGGTTGATTAAGCGTCCGATCGTAACCGATGGTCATAAAGTAACAGTGGGCTTCAAGGAAGCAGTATATGACGAAGTATGGGCGAAGGGGTGATCTTAGGTTGGAAGAGAAGAAGAAACCAGCAGGTAAAAAGTCACCACTAGCCATTGGCGGTTTTATAGCTGTTCTATTATCACAAGGGAAATTGCTTTTAGGCTTATTAAAGCTTGGTAAAGCTGGCGGAGCCATCATCTCGATGTTCATTACAATTTGGGCTTATGCCTATCTTGCCCCATTGCCCTTTGCGATCGGCATTGTTCTGATGATTCTCATACATGAGCTCGGTCATGTTTTCGCTGCCAAGATGAAGGGGCTTCCAGTGTCAGCGCCAGTTTTTATTCCTTTTCTTGGAGCACTGATTACAATGAAAAAGAATCCTACCGATGCAGCAACAGAAGCGTTCATTGGAATTGGAGGCCCTATTCTTGGGACCATTGGTGGTGTTGCCGCTTTTGGTTTGGGGGTATATACCGATTCTCCTGTCATTGTTTCGGTTGCCTATGCCGCATTCTATTTAAATTTAATTAATTTACTCCCTATTCATCCATTAGATGGTGGGCGAATTTCTACAGCAGTAACTCGTTGGTTATGGATTCTAGGTTTAATAGGCGGTTTGGTATTTATTTATTATATAAATAGCCGTGTAAGTCAATTGATTTTCTTTGTGATATGGGCCATGTTCGCTTGGGATTTGTATAAAAAATACGTGAAATACAGAAATCGAGAAGAGCTTCTTTCGGTTTCCACTCGGTTTGATTTTGGGGCTGATCATTTGCTCCAGCAGGGATATATCATTCCGGGGGAGAATCACACAAGAGATCTAGAATATATGACTTACTCGGATTTGCAGGGCCCTGCGGAAAGTAGACAAACCATTGTGATGTACTGGCAAGGGATCGGATTCGAGGGCCATGCTTTATTACCTCAACAATCCATCATTAAAAGAGTTCAGTTAATTAAAGTGGAACGTATGCAGAAAGAGAATGGTTTTTATTTAGGGTTACAAATAAAAGTGGATTACTCACCTCTAGGGATACAGGAGCTTTATTATGATGTCCCTGCGAAAACACGTTGGAAATTCGGAATCGCTTATCTTGCGCTCGTTTTGTTTTTGCTTTATATGATAAGACTTGTTCATCAAGTGGGAATTATCGACTAACGCTTTAGAGTTCTCGCCCTATTAATTACTGATATGAAGTGAATTTATCATAAAGAGGATATAAACCATGAAAATTACAGGATCAAAGAGACTTAGTCAACTAGGATCGGCTATTTTTTCAGAAGTAGCAGATTGGAAGAGAGAGGTTATGAACCAAGGGGTAGACGTCATAGATTTAGGTATAGGAAGTCCTGATCTACCTCCTTCTGATCGAATTATTGAAGCAATTACTGAAGCCGTTCGTAACCCTGCGCATTACGGGTATCCAACATCTGAAGGAAGTTTAGCATTTCGAGAAACGGTTGCCAAATGGTACCGCTATAGATTCGGTGTGGAGCTGAGTCCGGAAAGTGAAATATTAACTCTGATGGGCTCACAAGATGGTCTTGCTCACTTAGCGCTTTCACTCTGTGATCCTGGGGACATTGCCATTGTCCCTGATCCAGGTTACCCCATATATTCGGCAAGTCTCGTGCTGGCGGGAGTCGAACCTTACTTGTTGCCGCTGCGCGCAGAACACAACTTTTTACCCCAATTAGAGGACATCCCAGTAGACGTGGCTGCTAAGGCTAAATTCATCCTGCTTAACTATCCAAGCAATCCATTGTCTGCTGTTGCAGATCGCGCTTTCTTTGAGCATTTGATTACTTATGCCAAGAAGCACGACTTGCTTGTCGTACACGATCTTGCCTACTCCGAAATGGCTTTTGACGGCTACCGGCCTATAAGCATTTTGGAGATAGAAGGCGCTAAGGAGGTTGCTGTCGAGTTTCATTCACTGTCAAAAAGTTTTAATATGGCAGGTTGTCGAATCGCTTTTTTAACCGGAAATGCAAGCGCAGTGAATGCTCTTAAAACGCTGAAATCCAATATCGATTACGGTGTATTCAGCGCCATTCAAGCGGCTGGAATTGCAGCATTAGAGGAAGACATGGAGCATAATCACTCCGTTGCCCATGTGTATGAAAGAAGACGAAATGTGTTGATCTCGGCACTAGCGGAAGCGGGTTGGATCATACCACCACCCAAGGCAACTATGTTTATCTGGGCTCCAATTCCAAAAGGATGGACATCTCGACAAATTTCCCGGGAAATGTTATTTCATGCTGGTGTTGTCGTTATTCCTGGAGACGCTTTCGGGGCCGAGGGAGAAGGCTTTGTGCGAATCGCATTGGTACAAGAAGAGGGTCGATTACTTGAGGCGGCAAAGCGAATAGGAGATTGGCTTCGCACGTTAGAATGAAAATTAGAGATATTGGTAAAAATAGGAGAATGAGAGACATATAGATGTTTACGTAATGAAATAAAACTTATTTGTTGAAAGGGGTAAGCATATGGATGCCATTTCCTCATTATCGGAGCTTTTAGCTGAGCAGAAGCCTTCATCGTTCGTAGAAATTCCCGGAATTTTGGGGCAAACATTT
The DNA here is from genome assembly GCF_013141785.1 of Paenibacillus germinis. NCBI lineage: Bacteria > Bacillati > Bacillota > Bacilli > Caryophanales > Paenibacillaceae > Paenibacillus > Paenibacillus germinis. The sequence continues at coordinate 56,103 of NZ_WHOC01000089.1, read as the reverse complement.
GGGCAAGCGACAATTGCAGCTACACTGCCCATGAGCAAGCTATTTTCAATCTATGAAGTAGATTTAGAAGTTCAACGTGCGATTATTCCGCGTAATCTTTCTAAACTAATTGATTACGTTAATTTGTATTTAGAAGATCGCCAACCTATTTATTTCCCGGGAATCATTTTCTCGGCAAGAGGTGCAGGTCACTATGACGAAGATCAACAAGCGCTTCGTTTGCAGCCAATTGAGAAATTGTATGTAGTTGATGGTCAGCATCGCTTGGCCGCTTTCCAACGTATAATGGAGACGTTACAAAGTCAAATGGCTCGTGCCAAGGATCGTCGTGAGTACGACAAGATGGAAGAGATCACAGAGAAGCTGCGCCGTTTGTACGCTTTCCCTATCTCAACCATGACCTATTTGGACATTAATGCTCGTCAAGAGCGTCAGTTGTTCTCTGACATTAATAAGCTTCCGCGCAAGCTTGGCGGCAACCTGGCGGTGCTTCGCGATCAGCGCAGATTCTATCACGTTGCTGCGTCGGAGCTTGCAGCCAAAGCGCCAGCTATGCAGAAGCTGACCGTAGATATGTTCTCTGAACGCGGGAAGTCACCAGAGTATTTGTTCTCCTATCACTTGCTGATTGAAATATTGATTGCTTTGTTTGAAGGCAGAATGAAATCAGCAGCGCGTAATAATGGCTATCAATATGAGGATAAAGAGCTGCAGGAACTTGTATCCTTGGCGGGAACCTATTTCAATGGCTTACTGAATTACTTGCCCGAGCCAGCTAAGGGTGAAATCGTATGGTCTGAGAATATCCAAATTGCTCTAGCCATGTTTATGCATGAAGAAGCTACGAAACCAGGTAAATTTAATCGCTATGCACTTGAGCACGTATTGAAAATACTTCCTCATGTGAATTGGAACAGCATTTATGCGGGTGAAGAGAAGGATCGGTTGCCGAGACGGACTCGCATTATGAAAGCCTACAACCATATTAAAAACTTTTATCAAGATCAGAATGCATTTCTAATCAGCGATGCCGATTCTTACAATTCCAAGGAGGACGTGAGCTAATGGAAGGATTACGCCTTAAGATGACCATTCATCCTTTTTGCGATAAGTTCGGACTTTCAACTGTAGCTTTACGCGTTCAGGATCTGTTGAATTATACGATGATTGACCCTATGGTGCAGCGTAAGCTGAGTAATATGCAAAGACGCAAAATCTCCACCTATTTGCAGGAGCGGGAGCTCGATCATGTGTTCTTCGGACCTGTTACGCTGTCATTGCGCGAAGTGAATCAACTGTCCAAGGGCGAGAAGGAATTCCTTTTGAAGCATGGCTCCAAGCTGTCTATTCTGGACGGTCAGCATCGTATCCTAGCACTAGGCTATGTGAATGATCAGATGCAAAAGGAAGTTAGACGGTATGAGAAAAAATTAGTCGTGCTAAAGATCAAACAACGGAAGTTTCCAGAGGATACTGAAATTAGGCAAGAGGTTGAGGAAACAGAAGGTACAATTAATCAGCTTGAGGGAAGACGTCTAGATTTGATGGAAACACAGCTTGCTGTGCAAATCTATATTGGCTTAACGGAGGAAGAAGAGCAGCAGTTGTTCGGCGACATTAACTCTAAAGTCCAGCTGGTGAGTAAAGAGCTTGGTCACTCCTTCGATTCCATTGATCCATTAAATCTGGTTATACAACAGGTTGTCGATCATAATGTCTATCTCAAAGCAGCTGGTGTTGAGCGTCGCAACAATTTGACTTCGTTCAATCGTAACTTTACTTGTTTCAGCTGGTTATATGCGACAGCGACGATGCTCTTTTCAGGCAGAATGCAGCCATCCTATGAGCTTCAACGTAAAATTCGCCACGATCCATCGACGTATGTAGAAATTTTGCACCAATTTTTTAATACGGTCCTGCCGATGATGCCAGAGCAACCGGGCTTGGCGCAGTATACATCTGCCAACCGTGTGATTCAAGAAAGTATTGCGCTGTATGCTAATCGCTTCTTATTCCCGAACGGTGAGTATAACGAGGAATGGACGAATTCTTTGCAGCTTCTGGAAGGCTTCGATTGGTCGCATGACAATGAGGAATTGATCTACGTATTTGGCGCGTTGGATAATGGTAAGATCAATCTGATCCACGAGAAATCGCTGAAAAAGCATGTGAAGCTTGTTCAATTCTTCCTTGAAGGCACGGATAGCGCAAGTGCGGATGAGGATGATGTGGCTTCTTCAGCTTCATAAAACGCAGGCAAAAAGACAAATGAGAGATTGATCTCATTTGTCTTTTTTTTGTTTAAGGGACGCGGGGGGAGAATGAATGCAAATGTGACTGATTTTTCCTGCTTGTTTGCCTGGAAGTTGTACGGCGTACAACAATTTCCTTGATATTTTCCCGGAAAATCGAAGATGTTGTATTATGTACAAGAATTAAACCATTTTTCATCCAAATCGGCACATTTTTGGGGTAATTGTTGTATTTCCTGCAACATTCTCCTAGGATAGAGCTGATTAGCTTGAATAATGTTGTACAAAACACAACATTCCCTGATTATCCAAACTTTGTCATAAAAATTTATTAATATGTACATGCTATACGTAATCTCGAAAAAACAAAGGAGACAACATGCAAACTCAACAAGAACAACAACAAAACGCCATTATGCAGGTACCACCTCAGGTAATTACAACCAAGGACTCTCAGTATTTAAAGGACCAATTATCGTGGGAGCTCTTAGCTATGAAAAAATGCCGCCATTTTGCACAGGAGTGCTCGGATTCAGAAATTAGACAATTGATTGATAAGGCCGGTCAAATGCATCAAAAACATTACATGCTCTTATTAAAACACCTGCAAAACAATAATACAGAGGAAATGAAAAAAGTTCCTCAAACGCAACAATGAAGGAGGATCGTATATGAATCAGAATCCACAAGTCATCAAGAATCCTAAACCTGCCAATGAGCCGCAAGTCAAAGGTCCCGAATTGAATGATCGTGACCGGGTAAACGATATTTTGGCGACGGAAAAATACTTAACGGATAGCTTTAACGTATCTGCCAGAGAAGCAAGTCACACTTCCCTACACCAGGATATTATGACGATTTTGAACGAGACACATCAATGTCAATATGAACTATTTGAAATGATGTTCAGAAAAGGGCACTACAAATTAGAGGCCGAAGAACAAACGAAACTGGATCAAGCCTTTCAACAGTTTTCTAATTATTCAACGCAATTCCCATATCAAGGCACAACCATTCAATAGAGGTTGCTTGCGGCAGGAATTAAATCAAAAAATGGCGTAAAATAAATTGCCGTAATGCCAAGCTGGACCAGATGATCAAGATGCTGCACATATTGTTTCAGTCTTCCCATTTTTGACCATACTGCATAATGTAGCTACTTAACTAGCAGGAGGGTATCCCAGACCATGTTGGCCGTTCATCAACGTATGGCGGAGTTATGGACATTACGCAGAGCGCGAGAGTTAACACGTGCAGAGCAAGATGAATTACTGCTGTGTATGGAAGCTAACGCGACATATGTATGGAACCGTTTGAAGCTGGAAAATTTATCGCTCTGTGCTTCGCTCACTGGAGACTATGATTGGCTGCATGAAATTTGCGAGCGCATCGAAAAGCTTGAACCCAAGCACTGACCTATTTCCGGTCGGTGCTTTTTTCCTTTTCTGCAAGAGAGTGGACGGGTATAATGGTAGTAGTCTAAATCTAAGGAGCTGTGACATGGTAAGCTGGTTCAAGCAATTGTGGGGGGCTCCCCATAAATTCTTTCTTCTGGGTTTACTGCTATTAACCGCGTTATTACTAAGATTATATCTAGCTCCCCTCTGGGTGGGCTATGATACTGATGTACGAACGTTCCTAGCGTGGGCAGATCGCGCATATTCAGTAGGTTTATCCGGATTGTACACGAACGCCAAAGACTACTTTCTCGATTATCCTCCTGGGTACATGTATGTCTTGTATCTCGTTGGCTTACTGCACCACAAGCTGTCGATCCCCTGGGAGAGTGCAGGGTCACTGGTCATTCTGAAGCTTCCTGCCATCCTGGCTGACCTAGTCACGGTTTACCTCTTGTTTCAGCTAGCGGTTAGTCGTAGAGGCGGGGCACGGACATGGATACAAGGCATTCTAATTGCTGCTTTATTTGCCTTCAATCCAGCGATTTGGTCGAACTCCGCGATATGGGGACAGGTTGACTCCTTTTTTATGTTATTTATTCTTGCAACTTTGTTACTACAACAGCGGGGGAAACTCCCACAAGCCGCGGTATTTATAGCACTAGCTCTCCTTCTTAAGCCACAGGCACTTCTTTTCGGTATTTTTCTGCTTATCGACGTTTTACGAAAGCGCAGCATGATGGTATTGTTGTTGAGTGTTCTAAGCGGAGCTGCAACGATGGCCGTGATTTCACTCCCTTTTGCCGTTGGCAGAGGGTATGGCTGGTTGATCGCTCTATACTCAGGCACCTTATCTTCATATCCGTATGCCTCCTTGAACGCGTTCAATCTTATGGCACTCTTAGGTGGCAATTTTATCGATATGAATAGCAGTATCCTGCACATCTCTTACCAATTGATTGGGTGGGTGCTTATGGTGCTATCCATCGTCTATGTTTGCTATTTATATGTTCGCAGCAAAGGACAGCGTGGCGCCTTACTGTATGTGGCTTTCTTATTTATCACGGCCGTTTTCATATGTATGACCAAAATGCACGAGCGCTATTTGCACTATGGGTTATTGCTAGCGCTAACCAGCTTCATTTACATAAAAGATCGCCGGATTCTAGGACTCTTTATTGGTTTTAGCATCACTCATTTTATTAATATCGCCGATGTGCTGTTACGCAGTTTTCATCAGGATTATCACATTCCGCGATATGATCCTTTGATGTTGGTCGTTTCGGCCATCAATGTTATGATGTTTGCCTATGCATGTTTATTGGGATGGAGGCTTTTCGTGGAATCACAACAAGAACAGAAGGTGGAGGAGCCAGTTCCGCTAGTTCCGCTGCCAACCGAGCAAGAAATTCACACAGAATCCGAACGGTGGAATGCGATTTTTAAACCAAGTAGGGATGAGGTAGAAAGAAGCACAAGGGGACGTTTTTTCACGAAAAAGGATGCGCTTTATCTTGGCGCTTTAGTGTTGGTTTACACGATCATTGCTTTGTTCCATCTAGGTGGGCATAAGGCTCCTACAACGTTCTGGAAGCCAACAAGCGCAGGAGAAGCGGTCATTGCTGACCTTGGCAGCTCGCACAACATTACGAGAATTAACACCTTTGCAGGTGTAGGTGAAGGGGCATATTCGTTCTGGTTTTCACAGGACGGTACGCAGTGGCAGGATCAAATATCGGTGAAATCCGACCACACCAAGGTATTCACTTGGAACACAGTCGAGCCTAAGAAAGATGCGCGTTACGTTAAAATGGTCATGGATACGCAGGAAGGAGCGGCGCTGCATCTTCATGAAGTTGGTATTTTCGGAGATGGCAACACGGCTATTTTGCCGATTGCTAAGGTATCGGAACAAGATGTAAACGCGGCTGATGAAGGTGCGACAGCTAATTTGTTCGATGAATCTGCTACAGTACCTTACACGCCTACCTATATGAATGGGGCGTACTTTGATGAGATCTATCATGCTAGAACTGCCTATGAGCATCTTCATCAAATAGAGCCCTATGAAAGCACGCATCCACCGCTGGGTAAAGTTCTAATGTCGATTGGCATTTATGTGTTTGGATTGAATCCGTTTGGCTGGAGAATCATCGGAACGCTGTTCGGCGTCGGTATGATTCCAATCATGTATGTGTTCGCTAAGCGAATGTTCGGGCGTTCAGAATATGCCTTTATCGCTGCTTTCCTGCTTACCTTTGATTTCATGCACTTTGCGCAGACGCGAATTGCGACGATAGATGTTTACGGCGTATTCTTCATCATGCTGATGTTCTATTTCATGTATCGTTACACAACGCTTAGCTTTTATAGGGAAAAGCTTTGGACTACGTTAATCCCCTTAGGGCTATCAGGTCTTTTCTTCGGAATTGGAGCTGCATCCAAGTGGATTGTTATCTATGGCGGTGCAGGACTTGCGGTACTGCTGCTATTATCCTTATTAGAGCGGTTCAGTGAATATCGATTCGCACGAAGTTTGCTGCGGGAGGCGGAGAATGAGCCTCCACTTACAGAACCGGAGCGCAGCCGACTGCAGCTTGTAGAGAAGCTTTTCATTCGAAACACGCTGCTTACTTTACTGTGGTGCGTACTCACATTTGTCATTGTACCGCTAGGTGTATATACGTTATCCTATATTCCGTTCATGATGGTTCCCGGACCGGGGCACAATCTGAAGGATGTGGTCACCTATCAGGTTCACATGTACAAATATCATAAAGATTTGGTCGCAACGCATCCTTTCTCTTCCCCATGGTGGGAGTGGCCGATGATGCTCCGCCCGATATGGTATTATCAAGCTAAGCTCATGCCGCAAGGCATGATTTCGAGCATCGTCTCGTTCGGGAATCCGCTAGTATGGTGGCCGGGCTTCATTGCCGTCATTCTTTCGTTTTATGTAGCAGTTACACGTAAGGATAAGTTACTGCGGATGCTGCTAATCGCGTACTGCTCGCAGTATTTACCATGGATTTTAGTACCAAGGCTCACATTTATTTATCACTATTTCGCGATGGTGCCATTCCTTGTACTGATCTTGACCTATTACATCAAAGAGTATTTAGAAGAAGGACCGCTTCATAAGAAAAGATGGGTCTACGGATATTTAATTGCCGTATTCGTTCTGTTTGTTCTCTTCTATCCGATTCTTTCGGGGATGATCATTCCATCCAAATATTCCTTCTTCCTCCGGTGGCTGCCGGGATGGAATTTCTTTTAAACAAAAAGTATTGACGTTCATAAAAGGCAATGGTAATATAAACCCAAGTAAATTACTATGAATTAATAAAGTCGACCCAACAACAGGAGACTCCCACTTTGTACAGAGCAAAGGCAGCGGAGTCTTTTTTTCATCCAAACCCTAATGGAGAGTGAATCAAATGGCTAAAGTTGTTATTATTTCTGGAAGTCCAACACCTACGTCCCGTTTGCATGGCGTTATCGAAGTGGCAAAAAGTGAACTATTGAAAGCGGGCTTGGAAGTGGAATGGATTAAGGTACGCGACATCCCGGCTGAGGATTTGTTATATGCCAAATTTGACAGCGAAGCTATTGTGAAAGCGAACGCGCATGTTGCCGAGGCAGATGCCGTATTCGTCGCTACGCCGGTTTATAAAGCCTCTTACACAGGCGTATTAAAAGCTTTCCTCGACCTGCTCCCGCAAAAAGGCCTCGATCGTAAAGTCGTGCTTCCGTTAGCCGTTGGAGGGACGATATCTCACTTGCTAGCTATCGATTACGCTTTAAAACCGGTGCTGTCTGCATTAGGCGCGCAGAACATTCTGCAAGGGGTTTACGTGCTCGATAAACAAGTAACATGGGGCGATCAAGGACAAGCCATATTGGACGACGAAATTGCAGATCGACTGCAAGAATCCGTGACTGAATTTATTCAAGAAATTAAATGGCATACGAGCCGTTAAAAACGAATAAATAATGGAAAACCGCTGCTGGTACCTTTTACTAGTAGTGGTTTTTTGTGTCCTGAACAACCGTTCCCATGCTATACTACTGGTAGAACTTATACGTTATGATTTATAGAATAGGAGCGATTATTTTGTCCGAAACATCGAAAATGACTCATAATTTTGCTAAGGAAAATGATTGAGCATTTGCAAAAGGTTTAATATTATTGTTTTATAGTTTGGATAAATTTTCAATTCCATGGGTATTTAATATTCCGAGGCAGCAATAAATAAAGTTTGGATTGGGGAGATTTAGGTTGAATGATGAAATTAAAAAAAGAGTGCTTTTAGTTGACGGAATGGCTATACTTTTCAGAGCGTTTTATGCGACTTCTTACTCAGGTTATATTCGAAAAACTAGCTATGGATTGCCAACAAATGCTGTATATGGATTTATTCAATATTTTTTTGATGCTATTAACACTTTTAACCCAACGCATGTAATTTGTTGTTGGGATATGGGTAGTAGCACTTTTCGAAATGAGAATTATAGCGAATATAAACAAAATCGTGCGGAAGCTCCTCTTGAGCTTTTGCCGCAGTTTGATTTGGTAAAAGAAGTCGTTGCAGAAATGGGGATCCCCAATATCGGCTTAGTAGGCTACGAAGCTGACGATTGTATTGGAACTCTATCAAATAGTCTTCAGAATGATTCTGAGGTATTTATATTAACTGGGGATCATGATATGCTTCAGTTAATTACTGAACGAGTAAAAGTCATAATAATGAAAAAAGGTAAATTAAATTACTCTATTTATGACCTCGAGACGCTTTATTCCGAAAAGCAATTAACACCTTTGCAGATTATCGATTTGAAAGGATTCATGGGGGATACTGCTGATAATTATCCAGGGGTTAAAGGCATAGGAGAGAAAACTGCACAAAAGTTACTAGCTGAGTATAAATCAATTGAAGGTTGTCTTGAAAATATTGAACTTCTCCCAAAAAGCATTAAAAACAAAATTAAAGAAAATTTGGAAATGTTACATCTATCAAGGGATTTAGCTCGGATACGATTAGATGTACCAATTGAGTGCGAATTACATGAATGTATTTGGGATTTGAGACGTGAGGCCGCAACAAAAAAATTCATGGAGTTAGAATTTGGAGGCCTTACGAAACTACTAGGTGAAATTGATGATTCATCAACGGAGGACCCGTTTGTGATAATGACAAGTGAGGTAGCTGTTTCTAAATCTTAGTATGCTTGAAACAAATAAAGGAGGCCATTAGGGCCTCCTTTATTTGTTTCATAATTTCCATATTAGATAATATGCGAGTTGAAACCTAACTGTAATAAAGTTTAACTATATTTGATATTTAAGAATAAAATGCATAGATTTCCTGTTGGCATTGTCGTACTATAATTAAATTATTTCACGGAGGGCCATTCGGAAATATTCAGACTCGAAGATCCAGAAGCGGATGATTGGACACAGCCACATTTGATGATTGAGGATATTAAAAGATACTCACAATCCAGCAGTAAAATGTAGATTAATAGTGCACTAGGAATTGTAGAAAAAGCTAAATGAGGACATTTTCGCGTGTATCATCAGCATGTTAAATTTGATCATTTTCCACCTGTTGTTCATTTTCCACACTGAAAAAATCCTTAATCTATAAGGTTTTTCGGGAAATTTCTGGACGAAATAAAAAATAACGAAATTTAATGAAAACGGTTAATTTACTCTTGTTGTAAGTCTCCTATAATGGGGTTAGTGCTGGTGTCGATCCTACTACAAGCCCCTACCAACCAGATTAGAGCGGCGATAGCACAAGTCTTAAACATAAAAAGGGAGGAAAAAAAATGTCTCGAAAGCTTTTAGTAGCACTCTCATCTCTTACCCTAGCAGGTTCACTTCTCGCAGGGTGTGGAGCGGGAAATGGTGGAAATGCAGGAAATGCTTCTACTACACCAAGTGCAAGTGCTTCGGCTAATCCCCAACAATATGGTGATACAGGAGGAATCAAGCTTCCTATTGTAGATAAACCGACAACGCTTACATGGATGCTGGTTAGCGAAAATACCAACTTACAAGATTCGATGGTCATCAAAGAAATTGAGAAGCGTACAGGTATTAAAGTAGAGGTTCAGGCTTATTCCTCTCAGAGCTACAAGGACAAGCTCAAAGTTGTACTTGCCTCCGGTAAGCTTCCTGATATTTTCCACTCACAAACGATACCAGAGCTGAACAAGATGGGCGGACAGGGAGCCTTAGTACCGATTAACCAATACCTGGATAAACTTCCTAACTTCAAAAAACTTTATGTGGATGATAAAGATAACAATTGGGTCATGAAATCATGGTCCGATGACAAAAATAATTTATATACTTGGCCGGTCTACGGGTTACAGCGTGATGTGAACCACGGATTCCTTTACCGTAAGGATGTATTTGATAAACTTGGAATCAAAGAATGGACGAATAACGAAGAATTTTACCAAGCGCTTAAAAAGCTGAAAGCAGCATATCCCGACTCCTATCCTTACGCTTCCAAAACGAAGGAAGTTATTTTCAAGGATTGGACTTATGGCTGGGGAGTGGGCGGAGTAAGTTATCCGGCTTATTTCGACGAGAAAGCAAAGACCTGGAAGCTTGCGTATACCCAACCGGAATTTAAAGAGATGCTTGATTTTATGAAAAAGCTTTACAACGAAGGACTTATGGATCCAGAATTCATTACGGATACAGATGCTTCTTGGACAGCAAAAATGACAACGAATAACAAATCGTTTGTTACCTTCGACTGGATTGGAAGATTGGATTCGTTCGCGAATCAAGTGAAATCACAAAATCCAGATTACAATCTACGTTATGGAAATCCTGTAGGTCCTACAGGGAATATCCGCACACTGCCCAAAATTGACCAATTCGGTATTGTGGTATCCAACAATGATAAAAAAGAAGCCGCACTCAAGCTTCTTGATTATTTGACCAGTCCATCCGGGTCTTCCCTTGTAACAATGGGGATAGAAGGTGAAACCTACAAGATGGAGAACGGCAAGCCCGTGTATCCTGAACTGAAGGAACTTCCACTTGTAGACATTAAGGTTCTTGAGAAAAAATACGGCATGTGGCTGGAAGTCATGTATCTGCGTCCTAACAAAAGCAGCGTTTATTACAACTTTACGGAAAAAGAGAAGGAAGCACAGGATAAGATTCTTAAAAATAACAAGTTTGAAGTGGCAGATCCCGTTTTGAAATTTACAGACGAAGAAACAAAAATTTTGGCTGAGTTTAGAGTGCAGCTTGAGAAAGCCTCTAATGAATTCAATACCAAATACGTAATTAAGAAAGAATTTGGAGAAAGCCAGTGGAAAGAATGGCAGCAAAATGCTGAAAAGCTGGGTGCGTCCAAATACATCGATGCGTACAACGCTGCACAAAAACGTTTCAATGAAGCCAAATAATTAAGCCAATCATGTGATGAGCCAGCGGCACCTGGATGTGTCTATATCCGGGTGCCCTATTCTTACAATATTGAGATGGGAGGAAAGTCCATTGCAGTCAACATCAACAGAGCTCGTACCCAAACAGACCGACCGTGCTCCCATGTCTCGCTTCGCTTCAATGTTGAAACATATCAAGCGTGATCGGCAACTGCTTATTCTATTTATCCCTTGTATCATCTTTTATATTTTGTTCCGTTATGGCCCGTTATATGGCTTGATTATTGCCTTCAAAGATTACAGTGTATACGAAGGGATTATGAAAAGTGATTGGGTCGGATTGAAGCATTTCCAACGATTTTTTGACAGTCCTGACTTTTGGTTATTATTTAAGAATACATTTTTATTAGGTGTGTTCACGATGCTGTGGGCATTTCCATTCCCGATTATGTTTGCCCTATTACTGAATGAATCCCGATTCATAAGATTCAAAAAGATGGTACAGACCTTCAGTTATCTTCCCGCTTTTTTATCTGTAGTTATCGTCACCAGTATGATTGTTGACTTTCTTTCGCCTACCAACGGAGTAGTCAATCAAGTTCTTAAAGCCATGGGCTTCAATGGTGTATACTTCTTGGCTGCACCTGAATGGTTCCGTACCATCTTCATCTCCACCGAGATTTGGCAGCATATGGGCTATGAAGCGATTATTTATCTAGCTGCGGTCGCCAGTATTGATCCTACCCTGTACGAGGCAGCCAAAGTGGATGGCGCGAAGCGTTTCCAAATGATGCGCTACATCACGATACCCAGTATCATGCCGACCATTCTTATTTTGTTCATTATCAAAAGTGGCTCCATATTCAGAATCGGGTATGAGAAGGTGCTTTTGCTCTACAACCCAATGACCTATGAGGTAGCCGATGTATTCTCCACCTATGTATACCGGAAAGGGTTGTTGGAAACGAACTACAGCTATGCAGCGGCGGTAGGCTTTTTTGAAGCCATAGTGGCTCTAATTATGCTGCTGATTTCCAACACCGTGAGTAGAAGGGCAGGAGGGAAGGGACTATGGTAAAAACAAAATCATTAGAGTCAAGATGGACCCTCTTCGATATTATTCTTACCGTAGTTCTAACTCTAGTCGCCATAGTGACTGTTTATCCGGTTGTTTATATCGTAGCTATCTCTTTCAGTGATACGGTCTATATCGTGCAAAACAAAGTGTTTTTATGGCCCAAAGGTTTTAACCTGGATGCCTACAAGAACATTCTGGAAAGCCCTCGTATTCCCAGAGCTTATATGAACACTATTATTTATACCGTTGTGGGCACGGGGATCAATCTATTGATGACATCTGTCGCCGCATATCCTTTATCCAGACCTGGATTTTTCGGCAGAAAATATTTCATGATCGCCATCGTGCTGACCATGTTTCTCTCAGGAGGTATCATCCCTTCTTATCTAATCGTACAGCAGCTGCATCTTATTGACTCGATGTGGGCGTTGGTTTTACCTAATGCAATCTGGACGATTGAGCTGTTAATTCTAAAAAGTTTTTACGAGGCTATGTCAAGCTCTCTTCGTGAATCTGCCGTAATCGACGGCGCTTCGGAGTATCGGATTTTGTTTAGTATTATCATTCCTCTGTCGAAGCCAGCACTCGCGTCTATTGGATTGTTTTATTTCATGGGACATTGGAACAGTTTCTTTATTCCGATGATCTACTTAAACGATGCCAAGCTGTATCCGCTGCAGGTTGTCCTGAGGGATATGCTGTTTTTTGACACCACCAAAGGAACTGGTTTAGTCGATCAGGTTGCATTGGCTCCGCAGGCGCTGAAGAATGCTACCATCTTCATCTCCATGATACCTGTACTGCTGATTTACCCATTCGCTCAAAAATATTTTGCTAAGGGTATCATGCTCGGTTCAGAGAAGGGGTAGGCCATTCTTTGTCGAATATGACTTGAACACAGACGAATGGATATCCCTGTGACTTTAGTGGGGTGGGGCAGCTATGAAGACGAAATGGAAAATGGTTGCGAACAAAGGTTTTCTGCAGATTTTTTCTGCTTTACTATTGGTAGTGACCATTATGTTTGTATCGAATTATTTGGTGTACAAGAACTCGCTTTCGAGTATTTATCATCAGGTTAGCGAAAACAATAAGCTCGTTGTTAAAAACCTGATACGCTCCTTTGACGACGTCTTCAAGGATATCAACGATATTATTTATATGGTGCAGTCATCTAACAATATATGGGGTTCATTCGAAGGTGATTCTGTCGATTTCAGTGAAGCCTCTAAGTTGTACAAAGATATTCGCCCGTTCATATCCTCTAATGAATATATCGAAGAGATCGTCGTATTCCATAATAATTTCGACATTGCTGTCACCTCTGCGGGGACAATTTCACTGGAGGAGCTGTTTCGAAAAAAGTTTAATAATATAACGTACAATGCTGATTTTTGGAAGACCCTTATGAGTAAACCACATCCGCTTCAGGTATTTCCTGCTCAGTGGTACAGCGGGTCTGGCTCAGACAGTGAAGGGAAAAGGAAACTTATTGTCTTAACCGGCAACAATAAAACCTATAACCAGAACATATTGATCTTTTTGAATGTGAATAAGCTGCTGCAGCATGTCAATCAAGCGGCTATGATGCAGGGAAGCACTTTAATCGTGATGGATGAGAATCGCAATATGTTCCTGAATACGGAAGAAAGCTGGAATCTCGTTGAAGTGTTAAACGATCTGAATATTAAGACAGATCCTGAAGCAACTCTGAAGAAAAAGGATTTTGAATATAATGTTTATAAATCCGATTTTAATGAATTCATTTATATCAACAAGTCGCCATACGAATTCACCAATCTGCAATCGGTCACGGATGCGAACCGTCAAATCATTATGATTGCCATTGCCTGTGCGGTTCTGTTGTCGGCTTTCCTGAGTCTTTATTTGTATAAACCAATACGAGTTATTCTCAAGCTGATGGGTGTTATGGACCAGCGAGGCGCCGATTTTCGCAACATCCTTACGGGGATAGCTAAGATTCAAGATGAAAATGAACTCATTAAAGCGCAATTAACAGGGGTCAACTGGGAAATGAGGAGAAGCGCTTTTCTCAATACGCTCGATGATGATTCACGCTCCCAGGAAGCTGAGCTTCGGATGCAGCAATATTTTGCTGAATTTTTCCAAAACAAATATTTCCTTATGGCAGACTTTCAGCTGCGGCTTAATCCTAACAGTGAGCAGACCGAGATGCTTCAGATCGAAGAATTTGTTCACGCCATCCAGACGGGGCTAGAGGAAAGAGTGGGAAAGACCTTTGTTTTTCATATGACTAACATGAGGTTTATCGCGGTAATTGCGATTCATCATCCTTCTGATCGTGAGCATGTCGTTAAACAATTGAAGAGTTTTGTGAAACAGGTACAAGAGGATGGTTGGTTATGCAGTTCTATGTTGACTGGAATCAGTCGGCTCTATTCATCCAAAACAGTGAACTGTCATAAAGCCTATCGGGATCTAACTGAATGCTTGCTGTATCGCAACATCCATGCAGACGATCTAGTTACCGATTTTCAAGCGATCAGATATACCTGGAAAGTCTATGTACCGCTTGACGAAATCGAGAGGGCATCTAATTTTCTTGTGAGCGGCAATGAAGCCGAATGTATTCAAATTATTGATCATGTTTTTACTACGAATGTGGAACGCCAAATCCATCACTATCAGCTGATGCCGATTGCCAAAACCATCTTCTATTATATGGTAAAGCATCTGGATACGAGTGACTTTGAATCGAAGGACATTCTTGCGCTGGAACTGGAATTTAACCAAAAGGTAGAAGCCGCCTTCAGCTATGAGAGCATCCGGGGCGCACTCGTTCAAGCAATCAGAGTCATCATGGAACACAATAAGACCGAACAAAAAAGCAAATTGAATCCAACGTCTATTGCTACCTATATAGAGCTTAATTATATGAAAAACTTACATTTAGACCATATGGCAGAAATGCTTGAGACGTCTCCTAAATATTTTTCGAGTTATTTTAAAAAAACATTCGATATTAATTTTGTAGAATATTTAAATCGAGTACGTTTGTCTCATGCTAAAGAGCTGTTGAAGAAGACGGAGCTGTCGGTTGCTGAAATCGGTGAAAAAACCGGTTATTTAAATTCATCTACATTTACGAGCACATTTAAAAAATATCATGGGATTTCGCCAAGCGACTATCGTAAAAATATCTTGGCTTAACTTCCCGTTCCCTCAGGAGGAGATCATAATGAAAGCCGTTGCCGCTCAAAAGGGGACCATTGGTTGGATACATGCTGACGAGCCTAAGCTCCTTGCAGGGCATGTACGGATACGTACCGAATATTCAGCGATCAGTCCAGGAACTGAGCTGAGTATGGCTAAGAAATCAGCGGATAACCCGCTAGCAATAGGTTACAGTGCGGTTGGTATCATTGAGCAGGTGGCTGACGATGTAACGGAGCTGAAGATAGGACAACGGGTTGCCTGCTATGGAGCTCCTTATGTTCGGCATGCGGAGGTATTATCCGTTCCTGTTAACCTGACCGCGCTCGTTCCCGAGCATGTCAGTCCGGAAGAGGCCGCCTTCGCTGGATTAGGGGCAATCGCCATTCACGCGTTACGGATAGCCGATCTGAGATTCGGCGAGTCATTGATCATCGTCGGTTTGGGTATCTTGGGTAACATTAGTGCCCAGATTGCTGCCGCTGCCGCTTATACAACCCTTGGTTATGATTTGAATGCCGACCGTGTTGCCATTCTAAGACAAAGCGGCTTCCGCCATGCCTATGTCAGTCAAGCAGATCTGGAGGCAGGACTATGGGCAGCAACCGAAGGGATTGGTGCAGATAGCGTTCTATTATGTGCAAGCGGAGATGGAGAGTCGTTGATTAACAGCTCATTGGACTGGATTCGCGATAGAGGGAAAATCATTATTGTTGGAGATATATCCACGAATTTTTCAAGAAATAAGATGTTCCGAAAGGAAGCCCAGGTGCTTATATCCCGAGCAGGTGGCCCCGGACGGTATGACAAGCAGTACGAGCAGGATAACAAGGATTATCCAATCGGGTATGTGAGATGGACAGAAGGACGAAATACTCGGGAATATATACGACTGCTGGCAGAGAAACGTATTAGCGTACAGCATCTGATCAGTGGTATATACCCAATTGAGCAAGCTGCGGAGGCCTACAAGAATTACTCGATATCATCTTCGACTATGGGGACTCTGATTCAATATCCTAAATACAAGTAAATAACAGACGAAGGCGCATTCGGCATTAATTCTGCTGTTATGAGGAGGACTTCGTTTGCGAAAAGATGTAATTATATTACAATAATGTTAAATATAAACTCGTAGAGAGATGGCTAGCCTTAGGATTGACGATCACAGCCTGTTAACCGGATAGAACATAATATTTAGGGGGATATCCATGATTTTCGCTGATGACGAGCTAGATAATGTGGCATTACTTAAATTTTATGAACAACATTTGGTTCAAGATTTGCTGCCTTTTTGGAATCGAGCTTTAGACAAGAAAAACGGTGGCGTCTTCACATGCTTTAACAATGCGGGAACAGAATCGATCAGTACAGACAAGTACACGTGGTCTCAAGGCAGATTTGTATGGTTATGGGCAAGAATAGCATCCATGATTAGCCAAGGGATACTGCGGGGAAATGCTGTTGATTATTTGGATCAAGCCGAGAAAACTGTCCATTTTCTAAAGAAGTATGCCATCATGGAAAGCGGAAACTGTGCCTTTCTAATAACGGAGTCTGGAGACAAGAAAGAAAGCATTCCAGGTGCAGGGTACGATACGAGCTTCTATGCAGACTGTTTTGTTGTATTAGGATTTGCGGAGTTTGGGCGCGTAAGTCGACGAGTCGATATTGTGGAAGATGCTTTGCAACTCTACAACCGTGTCAGACAAAGACTTCAAACAAGCGATGTTCGTAGTGAACCGTATCCCATTCCTGAAGGGTTTAAAGCCCATTCTGTGCCGATGATTTTATTAAATGTATCTCAACAACTGATGGATACTCTGGAAGCGATGGATCATCCTCAGTATGGTAGCATGAGGGATAACTGTCTCTTATATATGGAACAGATTATGGGAGAGTTCGCAATGTCGGATCATCGGATTGCTGAGATCCTTCCCATTCAAGGAGTAGTCCCCGACTCTGTTCTATGCCGACACGTAAACCCTGGACATACCCTAGAATGCATGTGGTTTATTATGAACACGGCAGCCAAGTTAAACAGAGCGGATCTTATAGATAAAGTCATTCCCGTTATTAAGAAAGCCTATGAATTAGGCTGGGATTCTAATGAGGGTGGTCTGCTGCGTTTTGTGGATCGCGAGGGCGGTAAGCCTAAAGGATTTGAAACCGGGGACACATATGAAGCCTTAATCCTGGACACGTGGGATTCTAAACTGTGGTGGCCTCATTCGGAAGCATTATACTGTTCTTTATTGGCTTATGAGCTTTCTAAGGATAAAGAGTTTGTTACCTTGTACGAAAAAACACAGCAGTACGTTTTTGAGAAATTCCCAAATTCAGATAAGCAAATCGGTGAGTGGATTCAGATTCTAGACCGTAAAGGCTTTCCCCTGGAGAAAGTGGTTGCTCTACCGGTAAAAGATCCTTTTCATATTATTCGGAACGTACTGTTAATCATTGAATTGTATGCGGATAAAATCAGAAAACAAATGGAAGCCGTTAGGGTATAAGATCCATTATTCGAAGAGGGAGATGGGATTGAGCATGACGATTCGGCCATTACACACCAAAACTATTGATTACGACTTCCTACACATGAAGGAATTAAAGTCGGAGCACCGGCTGACCTTGTTGTATGAATATATCAAGGATACACAGAAGCACCAATAAGATGCTTACGATGCCAGTTTTCTTATGAAAACTCTAAGATAATGCTTCGATGTTAGTTTTGTTAAAGCAAAACACTAAGGAGGATAAGGAACATGAATAATAAGGTTCACGCAGACGTTGTGATTATCGGGGGAGGAACGGGAGGTTGTGCAGCCGCTCTAGCCGCTGCCAAAGCTGGGAAAACTGTGATCATGACGGAAGAAACCGATTGGATTGGGGGACAGCTAACAAGCCAAGCGGTGCCGCCAGATGAAAATCCATGGATTGAGCAATTCGGCTGTACAGCGAGCTTTCGAAGCTTCCGAACGGGTGTCCGGGATTATTATAAACGCCATTTTCCACTGGCGCAGACGGTAGATCCCCTTAAACCCTTTGATCCGGGGAATGCCATTGTGAGTTTGATTGCTCATGAGCCAAGGACAGCGCTTGCTGTTCTGCATGAGATGCTGGCACCTTATGTGCATAGCGGAAGACTGCATATATATACCGGATACAAGGCTGAAAGTGTGGAAACGTCTGGTGATGAGATCCTGTCTGTTACCGTACGTGAATTGGCCTCTCCAGATAAGATTGTATTAACGGCGCCTTACTTTCTGGATGCAACGGAAGAAGGAGAGCTATTGCCGCTCGGAGGCGTGGAATATGTGACCGGGGCGGAATCGATGGCGGATACGGGAGAACCACATGCCATGTCAGGGCAAGCCGATCCGCAGGACATGCAGGCATTTACCTACTGCTTCGCCATGGACTACATCGATGGGGAGGATCACACGATCCCGAAGCCGGAGCAGTATGAATTCTGGAAGCAGTACAAGGCCGATTTTTGGCCGGATCAGCAACTAAGCTGGTCAGGACTTGTACCGCACACCTTGGAGCCAGTCCTTTACAGCCTATTTCCTGACGGTAAGTCATTCTCACTTTGGAAATATCGTAGAATTATCGACCGCAAACAATTCATAGAAGGAACTTATGCTAGCGATATCACGCTCGTCAATTGGCCGCAAAACGACTATTGGCTTGGCTCTGTCATTGATGTGAGTGCGGAGGAGCGGGAGAGGCATCTAGAGAATGCGAAGCAGCTAAGCTTATCATTGCTGTATTGGATGCAGACGGAAGCGCCTAGACCCGACGGGAAGCAAGGGTACCCGGGGCTTCGGTTACGCCCAGATATTGTAGGGACGAAGGATGGACTCGCCAAAAGCCCTTATATTCGTGAATCCCGCCGAATACGAGCACAATTTACGGTTGTGGAGCAGCACTTAAATCCGGCCTGTCGACCGAATGGTGCTGCCGAGGATTATTTTGACTCGGTCGGTATTGGCTGTTACCGCATCGATCTACATCCTAGCACTAGCTTGCGCACCTATATTGACGTGTCGAGCCTGCCTTTTCAGATTCCACTGGGAAGCTTAATCCCGATCCGGGTCAAAAACGTATTGCCGGCTGGTAAAAATATCGGAACGACTCATATTACGAATGGCTGCTACCGTCTGCACCCTGTAGAGTGGAATATTGGGGAATCAGCAGGGTATTTAGCCGCATTTTGTTTAGAGCGCCAAGTGCAGCCTCAAGAAGTACGAGATAACAGGGAGCTTCTGGCGGCTTATCAAGCTAAGCTTGTTCAAGCGGGTATCGAGCTGAAGTGGCCATCGATCCATGCTGTATAACTCGTACAAGGAAGTTAAGGAGGAAAGCTCATCATGAAAAGTAGGATTCCAAAACATAGCTTAGTTGTTTCCTGTCAAGCACTCTCCGATGAGCCGCTCCATGGATCGATCCATATGGCCGTAATGGCTCGTGCAGCCGCTGAAGGAGGTGCCCAAGGTATTCGAGCGAATAGCGTAGAAGATGTTCGTGCGATCAAGCAGGCGGTGGATCTGCCGGTAATTGGCTTATGGAAGAAAGATTATGAAGGCTATGATATCTATATTACACCTACCCTTGAAGATGCTCTTGCCATCGCAAAGGCAGGAGCTGATATTGTAGCGATAGATGCTACTGGGCGTCCTAGACCCGATGGTCTGAGTTTACGTCAGACCTTAAGCATGCTTAAAAAGGCTGGTGTCACGGTTATGGCGGATATTTCGACATACGAGGAAGGTGTTTCGGCTGCCCAGTGGGGAGCTGATTACATATCGACAACGCTGTCCGGCTATACGCCATATTCACAGGTTAAGCTTCCGAACCTCGAGTTGGTCCAACAGCTTGCGGGCTCGCTTCAGGTACCTGTTGTAGCAGAAGGTGGTATCGGAACGCCTGGCGAAGCGAGGGCAGCGTTAGAGGCCGGTGCCGAATTCGTAGTCGTGGGGGGAGCTATAACAAGACCTCAGTTGATCACGGCCAGCTTTGTAACGGGGATACAGCGAGGGAGGCAGGCTTAGCTATGGACGATAAGTCTAGTCGTGCTTATCTGGGTATTGACCTTGGGGGGACGGCAATTAAGGGCAGCCTTGTGCATATAGATGGCAGCCTTGTTGCCATACATATGGTGAGAACGCCCATTGAGCTTGGCAGGAATGGCATTATCCAAGCGCTAGTGGACCTGATTTCAAGCCTGCTTGAGCTGGCTGGGGAATTGAATGTGGCTGGCATTGGTATAGGCTCTGCTGGAAGAATAGATTCGATGAGTGGTTCTGTATTGTACGCTACAGAAAACCTGCCAGGCTGGACGGGGACTCAGATTGCTAAGGAAATAGAGCAGCGCTTTCCCTATCCAGTCGTTGTCGATAATGACGTTAATGCTGCTGCTGTCGGCGAAAGCTGGATAGGTGCAGCCACCGAGCAGAAATCTTTTGTATTGATGGCGCTTGGCACAGGTGTGGGGGGCGCGGTGGTCGTGGATGGAGCCTTGATTCATGGTCATCAGGGTGGCGAAGGCGATCTGGGCCATCTGATTATCATACCTGGAGGAGCTGCCTGTAACTGTGGGCAAAAAGGCTGCTTGGAGCAATACGCTTCAGGTACTGCATTGAATCGGCATGCTCAGGAGATTGCTTCCGATTGGGATAGCCGACGTTTGGTAGAAGCCAGCATGCTTGGTGACGCGCAGGCACGGAAGGTAATTGACAGATTTGTGGCCAATCTGGCTGTAGGTCTAATCAACGTACAGAGAATGTTGGATCCTGATCTCATTGTACTAGGCGGTGGCTTAATTGAAGCTCGGAACAGCTGGTGGGATGCTTTATTGCAAGCTGTAACTGAACATACGAATTTAAAGCTGCGTCTTCAGCCTGCGTTGTTAGGAAACCGAGCTGGGATAATTGGAGCAGCCCGATTAGCGATGCTTGCTGACAAAATGCAGTAAGGCTTCTAGCGTTATAATGAGCCCTGCTCCATATGACTTATCAGAAGGAACACCTTAAGTGGTGTCCTTTTTGTATTTAACGGAGTGGCTTTGCAAATGGAACGATGGACGAACGAGGTTCTGCGACCGGTTGTTGAAGCATACGCAGTGCGGCACGAACCGGAGCATAATACCAGTCGCTTTCGTGAACGTCCCGGAATGAAATCCTCTCACTCTGACGAATTGGCAGAATGTTGACAAAACTGCCTCGAAAAGAGAGAATGTATCTATTGATGTATATTTAAGAATAATATCATTTACATATACATTAGAGAGGAATTAACTATGAATGCATTCCAAATAAAATTAGAGGCAATGGTCGACAAGCTGCGTACGGAAATCGTGAGCGGCATGCGCAAGCCGGGCTCTTTCCTGCCCGCGGAGAGCCAGTTGGCCAAAGACTTTCAGATGAGCAATAAATCCGTTCGCAAAGGTCTGGATATATTGGTCGAGGAAGGGCTGATTGTCAAAATCGACAGGGTCGGAAGCGTAGTAGCCGAGAGCAAGGCGCAAACGATCACGCTCAATTTCGGATGCAGCTATTCCATGAACAATGACATTCTCTTGGACGAATTGCTGGCCGAGTTCACCCGTCTTCATCCGTCCATCCACATCAAAAAGGTGTCACTCGATATCCACCATTACGTTAAATCGATCAAAGAAATGTCTGCGAACGACATGCTCGATGTCGTGTGCCTTAATAGTGCGATGCTGCAGGATATGGCGGAGTCCGGCATGCTTTCCCTGCTCGAGCCGGTAGAGACGAACGATGAGCTGTATCCAATTGCGAATGAGGCCTTCCGATACGATAACCGCATGTACGCAAGTCCGATTTCACTGTCGCCCGTTCTCCTTTGTTATAACCGGCAGCATTTTGCAGAGGTCGGCTTGCAGGAGCCGGACAGCTATTGGACGTGGGACGATGTCATTGCTGCGGGGCGAAGCCTGGCGGAATACCGCAATAAACACGGTTTTTACTTTCAGGTTCTGTCGCGAAACCGGTATCCGGTCTTTTTGCTGCAAGCCGGAATTCAGGTATTGAAGGATGGCGAAGAACGGGCTGGGTCCCGGGAGATGCTGGTCGATAGCATTCGGACCTTTTGCCGGATGATCGGCGACCAGGACATTTTTCCGAAATATTTTGCGGCCAGCAACGAGGAAACGAATCAGTTGTTTATTCGCGGCGACGTTTCGATGATCTTGTCTACCTATTACAACCTTAACCAGTTTAACGAACTTCCCTTGGATTACGATATTGCGCCTTTGCCGACATTTCGCCGCGGCGATTCGCAAAAATCGCTTCTCGTTACGTTCGGTACGGCCATCATGAAAAACTCGAGGTCGAAGGAGGCGGGCCGCCAGCTTCTGCGGTTTCTTTCCTCCCCGCACGCGCAGCGCATGATTCATGAGCGGACAGTCAGCATACCTGCTTTCAAAAGCATTGCGGACAAGCCTGCCGCAAACGGGTTGAATCGTCCATCCAGATATATGATGTACCGGGAGCTTTTCCCGACGTATGCCTACCATCGCGATCTGGGCGTTTCCATTCAAACGCTTAAAGCCGTCGAGCAGAAGATTAAATATTACTGGTCCGGCGTGCTGGATGAACGGCAGTTCCAGGACAGTGTGGCGGATTTGCTTTTGAGTAAAGATATGAAACTGTAGAGAAAAGGAAACCGGCACAGCACACAGCACACAGCACTGCAGGGCAAGCGAATCGCTTGTTCTGCTTTTTATTTTGTCCGGCGTCACATCGAAGGAGAATGTCCTGCTAGGTTTTAGAGCTGCCGCTATACATTCACATCGGGCTGTATGGAGGGTCGATGAGCCTTTCTCGTGTCCGGAGAGACAGGCAGAATGAAGGTTGACAGTTATTCCGGCTTTAGCTATAATTTTGAGTAAATCAGAAAGGAATCAGTTTAATAAAAATGTTTGAAATTCTAGTTCAAGGGAATTAGGAGGGAATCAATTAAAATATCGGTACAATGCATATTACGAACGGCTGTTACCGGCTGCATCCTGTGGAATGGATTATCGGGGAGGCCGCGGGCTATTTAGCCGCGGACTGCTTGGAGTAGGGCCGAATGAAAGCGCTGTCTTAAGAGATTGATTTTTGAAGGGGGAACCAGGAGATGAAAAGAAAATCGCTTTGCGCCATGCTGGCATGTTTGCTGCTTCTTTCGAATTTAGCTGCATTGCCGGCTTCGGCATCGTCGGCCGACCGGTTTGACGAGCTCCGCGGCCGTTGGTACGAGTTGCTGACGGGAGGGGAGTCGTACAATCCGGACGATTCGGACATTCGGGACAAAATCGACTATATCGATAGGACGGCTAAGGGGTATTACGACAAAATACTTAGGGAAGAACCGCCCTTGCCGATTTACGAAGCGGAGGATCTGCAGGCGGAATTATCGTCCGCCGATACCCATGTCGTGTTTGCAGACGGCAGATTCAGCAACGGCAAAGGGGATAAGGTCAATCTCAATGCCGTCGGGGATTACATCGAGTACACGTTGAACGTTCCCAGAGCAGGCTTATATGAGGTGCTTGTAAGGGTCAAAAAAGCTTCGAACTACGGCCGGTTCCAGCTTTCCGTGAACGGGCAAGAGCAGAGCGAGCCGCAGGATACGTATTACCCGAACGCGGCGCCGGGAGTCGTGGAAACACTAAATTTGGGGAGCTTGAGCGCAGCTTCCGGCGAGAGCAAATTCCGTTTTACGATTACAGACCGCAATGACGCGAGCAGTAATTACCAATTGGCGATCGATAGCATCCAATTGGTCAAGACACCTCTGCAGGGCGCTTTGCCTGCAAGAACCGAGCGGGCTCCGTTCCTCGAGGGAGAAGGTCTCACGGCAGTCATGTCGGCCGGGGTAAAGCGGCAGACGGCTAACGATGCGCGGTTAAGCGGCGGAAAAGGGGACCGGGTTACGCTGAACAAGCCCGATGACTATATCGAATATACGATAACGGTTCCTGCTGCCGGGACGTATGGAGTGTGGGTCAGAGCGAGAACCTTGACCAGCGGGGGGATCATTCAGGCGGAGATCGACGGCGTACCTCAGGGCTCGCCTCAGGACCATTACATTTCCACTGCTGCGGGAACGGTTGTTATGCAGGCTTTGGGGACGCGATTCCTGGAAGCGGGAACGCATAAACTTCGGCTAAAATCGGTAGGCAAGAACGATAAAAGCACCGGCTTCGGCTTTTTCGTCGACTATGTGAACCTCGTTCGTCCGGACGCAGCCGTATGGGAAGATTTAATGTACGTGCCGGGCGGATCGGACACCGCCGTCAATATGTCTAATTCTTATTCCCGGCTGCGGTCGATGGCGCTAGCTTATTCCACGAAAGGCTCGACGTATTATCGGGATAGCGAACTTCTAAAGGAAATGACCGATGCGCTTGGCTGGCTGCACCGCAATTGGTACGATGGCGTCTCCCCCCTCTCCGATAATCCTTATTACTGGGAGATGGGTATCCCGATGCTGCTGAACGACATCATGGTGCTGCTTTACGACCAGTTGCCCGGTTCCCGGATTGCCGATTGGTCGAACGCCATGTATTTCTATATAAAAGATCCGAATAAGTACAACGCCGGCAAGACGGTCGCGACAGGGGCCAATCGAGCGTGGTTGAGCCAGATTTATATTTTGGCGGGCATTTTGAACAAGGACAGCGGGATCGTTGCGACAGGCAAGCTTCTCCTGAGCGACGCATACAAGAGCGCGGAACCGACTTCAGGGAACGGAACATATAGCTTGTTCAAGTATGTTTCGAAGGGGGATGGCTTTTACCCTGACGGCTCCTTCATTCAGCACGAATCGATTCCTTATAACGGCGGGTACGGCTTGAGCTTGCTGTATACGGTGGGTACGGCGCTGTATCTTGTAAACGATTCGGAGTGGGCAATCGACGATCCGGATGTCGATAACGTGTATCAATGGATATACGATTCTTTCGAGCCCTTTATGCACAAAGGCGGTTTCATGGACATGACGAGAGGCAGGGTTATTGCCAAAGGGGACACCAACAGTCACGATTCGGGTATGACGCTGATTAACGCAATGACGCTTCTCTCCCATTCCGCGCCATCCCAGCACAAGGAGAACTACAAGCGGATGATCAAAAAGTGGGTGCAGGAGGATACGTATCAGTCTTACATCAGCAAAACGGGCAGCATTTACAATGCGGTACGCGTTAAAAGCTTGCTGGAGGACGGGACCGTCGCTCCTGCCGACGGACTTATGCTGAGCAAGGTATTCCCGAAGATGGATAGAGCCGTTCACCTTCGGCCGGACTTCGGCTTCGGCATCAGCATGCATTCCAAGCGGATTCCGAACTATGAATTCACCGTCGGGGAAAATAAGCGCGGCTGGTTTACCGCTGACGGCATGACCTATCTATACAATGAGGATCATGGGCAATTCGACGGTAATTACTGGCCGACGGTCGACCCTTACCGGCTGCCCGGAACGACGGTCGACACGCAAGCGAGAACCGATTCTTCGGGATTCAAGAAGATCAGCCCCTTGACTTGGGCCGGAGGGACGACGCTCGGAGCGTATGGCATAGCCGGGATGGATTACCGCGGCTTCGATGCCGACGGCAATGGAGAAGCGGTGGAGGCCAGAAAATCATGGTTCATGTTCGACGATGAAGTCGTCGCCATAGGTGCGGGGATCAACAGCTCCGAAGGGAGGACGATCGAAACGATCGTCGACAACCGCAAGCTGCGCAATGATAATGCAAACGTCGTTACGGTAGACGGGAGCATACAGCCGAATGCGCTGACGGCAGGACCGCAGCTCCTCGAGCAAGTTTCCTGGGTGCACGTAACGGGCAATACGGCAACCGGCTCGGATGTCGGCTATTACTTCCCCGAGCCATCCGGCGTTCATATGCTGCGCGAGCAGCGGACCGGTACGTGGAGCACGATCGGCAACGTTCCGTTGTCCGTAAACGATACTCAAACGGCAACCTACGAAACGATATGGTTCGGCCACGGGACGAATCCTGCTGACAGCAGCTATGCATACGTCATTCTACCGAATCGTACGAGCGATGAAGTCGGCGCCTATGCGAGCAATCCGGCTATTTCCATACTTGCTAATACGGCCTCGGTACAAGCCGCCCGGCATCGTACGCTGCATTTGACGGGAGCGAACTTTTGGGAGAATGCGACGGCGACGGCGGGCGGCATTACGAGCGACAGCAAAGCTTCCGTTTTGCTTAAAGAGGACGCGAACGAGCTGGAAATTTCGGTTTCCGACCCTACGCAAGAAAATGCCGGAAGCATCCGGATCGAACTCGACAGGGAGGCGGCGGGGGTCATATCGAATGATCCGCGTATCCGTATCGAGCGGCTGTCTCCGACCGTTCAATTGACTATCGATGCGGCTCAGTCTTACGGGCAATCGTTTAGCGCCAAATTAAGGCCGATGGACGCAAGCGATCGGGCGGATGTAACGCTGGACAGTCAAAGCGTCGCGATCGGTTTTGCCGTCGGCGATGTGGCTGAATCGGTTACCAGGCATTTGATTTTGCCTGCAGCTGGAGCGAACGGAACGGCGATTGACTGGACATCGGGGGACGAAGCCGTCGTCTCCTCGAACGGTTCGGTAACGCGGCCGTCTAATGAACAAGGTGACGTACAGGTAGTCTTGGCGGCGACGATCCGCAAAGGAGAAGCAAGCGCTGAACGGACATTTACGGTCGTGGTCAAGAAGGCGGACGCCGCAACCGGGAACGAGCCGCAATCGCCGGCTTGGACGAATGCGGAGCTTACCGTGGACAGCGTGACTTCAACGGCGGCCAAGCTGCAGTGGACAGCGGCCGACGATCCGGTCGGAGTTACCGAATACGCGGTATGGCTGAACGGAGAGCTGCATCAAACCGTGAGCGGCCAAGTGTACGAATATGCACTGTCCAGCTTGACGCCGGCAAGTGCCTATACCGTACGTGTTCAAGCAGGCAATGCCGCCGGCTTATGGTCGACGGACGGACCCGGCTCCTCGTTTACGACCTTGCATAGCGGACCCAAATGGCCGGCCGGCAGCTTGCTTACGGCGTCCGACGTGACGCAAAGCTCGGTGAAGCTGAGCTGGGATCCCGCAGTGAACGGAACGCCGGTCAGCACTTATGAAGTACGCTGGGATGGAGGCAAACAGACGGTTGGCGGTGATGTATACGGTACCTCTATTACCGGATTGAGTGCAGGGGCCACATACCGGGTTCAGCTGCATGCCATGGACGCTTACGGCCAGTGGAGCGAGGACGGTCCACAGCTGTCGGTCAGCACGCTGCCCTATGTTTGCTCGGACTGCAGCGGAGGCGACGAGGCTGCACCAGTTACGACAGCTTCCGTGTCTCCGGCACAACCGGATGGACAAAATGGTTGGTACGTAAATCCGGTAACGGTAACTTTAACCGCCACCGATCATGTATCGGGTATGGAGAAGACGGAGTATAGTCTGGATAACGGGACTACGTGGCAGCCTTATACGGCACCCGTTACGTTTGATCAGAGCGGCAATTACGGCATTTTGTATCGATCGACCGATAAAGCGGGGAATGTTGAACCTGACAACCATGTTAGTTTTAAAATAAATATGACTGCCGCAGTCGTTAAGTTGCAGGACAGCAGCGGGAATCCGATAAGCGGTGGAATCGTTAAATACTACGATGGCGGATGGAAGGATTTTGGGGTAACCGACGCTTTTGGATTAATTAGTAAGGACTTGCCTGATAAAGTATACACCTTTAGCATGTCATACGAAGGAACATACATGGAAAAGGCACAGAATACAGGCACTAGCCCCATCGTTGTATTCCAGACGGTGAACACGACGGTACAGTTGAAGGACAGTTCGGGGAATCCGCTCAACGGAGGAACGGTAAAATATTACGCCGGAGGGTGGAAAGACCTGGGGACTACGGTTGGCGGAATGGCAAGCAAGGAATTATTGCCTGGCAACTACACCTTCAGCATGTCTTACTTGGGCACCTATCAGGAGAAAACGCAGAACACGGGTTTGACTGAGATGGTTGTATTCCAGACGGTGAACACGACGGTACAGTTGAAGGACAGCTTGGGGAACCTGCTCGACGGAGGAACGGTGAAATATTACGCCGGAGGGTGGAAGGAGCTGGGGACTACGGTTGGCGGAACGGCAAGCAAGGAGTTATTGCCTGGCAACTACACCTTCAGCATGTCTTACTTAGGCACCTATCAGGAGAAAACGCAGAACACGGGTTTGACAGCGACTATTGTATTCCAGACGGTGAACACGACGGTACAGCTGAAGGATAGCTTGGGGAACCCGCTCGACGGAGGAACGGTGAAATATTACGCCGGAGGGTGGAAGGACCTGGGGACAACGGTTGGCGGAATGGCAAGCAAGGAATTATTGCCTGGCAACTATACCTTCAGCCTGTCTTACTTGGGCACCTATCAGGAGAAAACGCAGAACATGAGTTTGAATACAACGATTGTATTTCAGAAGTAATATCCGTATCAAATTATGACGTATTACGCCTATCCGAAATCGATACTTATATTAGAATCTTGAAAAAACAACCTCTCGTGGGCAGTCTAGCCTTTGGGAGGTTGTTTTTGTCGATATTGCGTTGGCGTGATGCCGACCGCTTTCTTGAAGAGCATATAGAAATACCCAGCGGGGGCGGATATTATTACGGTGTTCTTTTCGGAAAGCGTCCAAACCTTTTAGGCCGTTATCAATGGCCCTGTCCCTTTTTTAACTCGATTCTGCACGGAATCCCCCTGTCCTAGGGTCTATTCTTCCGTTGACCAGTTGTTGCGCTGCTTATCCCTGAATTCTTGAGGAGAAATACCGTACATTTTTTTGAACAATTTGGAGAAGTGAGGATAGTCGCCAAAGCCGCAGTTTTCGGCCACGGCAGAAAGCTTACTATCGTCGTTCTGCCGTAATTGTTCCTTTGCCTTTTCCATTCGAAGCTCAGAAAGCAGTGCGGTAAGCGGATGATTGGCGGTATCACGGATTAGTTTGCTTAAATAGGCCGCTGTAATGCCGCAATGAGCGGCGATGTCATGGATCGTTAAGGCCGGGTTTGCATAATGTTTATTCAAATAAGTCACGACTTGTTCATAGATTCTTCTATTGCGCGGGGAAGTTCGCGCTGCAATCCAGCTTGCCTTGTCAGTTAGGTCGATTTTCCAGCGCTCGTAAGCTTGCTGATCATTCATCTCAGCGCTTCCAAAAGTGCTTCCCAGAACGGGCATGGAGGGCCAGGATGCGAGTAGTTCTGTTTCGTAGGCTAGTTTGATATAGCCAATTAGATGTTTTTGCAGGGTGGGATTAAGATCCCAGTCTTGACATTTGTTTTGCCAGTTGGTGACTGTTTGAAGAAGGTTTATATGGTCTCCGGATGCGATAAATTTGACGATGGAATCGACTGTCCTTTTGAGATCGAGCATGATGTTCGCTGATAATTGCGTAATCCAGTGATTCTGATTTCGACCAATAACTCTGAGAATAGCTTCATTCATTTTTTCTTGTGTGATCGGTTTGACCAGATAATCAGCAACACCGGACTGCAGCGCAAGTCTCGCATACTCAAAATCGGAATGACCGGTCAATATGATGCATTCCATATGCGGATAACGCTCCTTGACCGTTTGAATCAACTGCAAACCATCCATGACCGGCATGCGGATATCTGTCAGCATAACATCTGTGCGGGTTCCTTCCAGCAATTGCAATGCTTCTTTGCCATTTCGGGCCTCACCGGTAACGACTAAGCTTTCGAAGCTGTTGGTAAGTAAAACACGCAGACCGGCACGAATCGTCGGCTCATCATCGACAATCATGATATTCACAGAGGCACCTCCTTGTTTTTCCACGGCACTGTCATTTGGACGGTGACCCCGCCGCCTGGTGTGGGTAGAAGATACAACCCATACGGCTTGCCAAATAATAGACGGATGCGGCGATGGACGTTCAGCAGGCCGATTCCCGTGGTACGGGGCATCGCGGAATTGGCTAAAGGGGAAGGTTCCTCTTCGTCAGTTAACAATGGCGTTGCTCCAGCTTCCTGGATATCTGTCTCTTCGTTTCCGGTATCGGCAAATAAACGATTAAAATGTTCACGCTTCTCCTCCGATATTCCCACCCCGTTATCTTCAACAAAGAGTACGCAGTTTCCATCGCATTCTTCACCCCATATTCGAAGTCCATATTCTCCTTCCTCTGTAAAGCCATAATTGAATGCGTTCTCAAGCAATGGCTGCAACGTTAGCTTAACGATTGGGCAAGGGAGCAGTTCATCCGGTATTTCGATATCGACCAGCAGCTCGCCGAATCTTTCTTCCTGTATGCGCAAATATGTCCTTACATGTTCAATTTCTTTGTGGAGCGGTACAATAACTTGCCGCTTCTCGATGGCATAACGAAAGAATTGGGCAAGTGACGTACACATGACGCTGATGTCCGGCGTCTGATGAATAATGGCACGGCAGTTTATGGTTTCAAGGGTATTGTATAAAAAATGTGGATTTATCTGGTTTTGCAGGGCTAGAATAACGGCTTCTCGCTGACGAAGCTGTGCAGCCATTTTCTCCATGCGCGTATCATACACTTCTCCGATCAGTAGGGAGATCTTCTTGACCATTTGGTTAAAGACAAGACTTAGCTTGCTGATTTCATCCTGATAAGGAACAGGGGCGGCTACCTGGAAGTCGCCTTTCTCTACTTTGCGCATAACATGGAGCAAATTTCTCAGCTGCCTTGTTAATTTTGAGGAAAACAGAAGGGACAGCATAAAAGCTAAAATGATCGAGAGGCTGACAATGATTGTGTTGATCTTCTTGATTTGATTAATACGCTTGTAAATTAATTCCTCGCTTATGCTGACATTGATCAGAAATTCACCATCAGCCACATGCTCTTGAAACTGAACGAGGTGTCCGTCTGAAACATTCTTAAATTCGTTGGACGAGACGTAAAGCGTGTCGCCAAGCTTATTTTGAATTTGGATCGCAGTGTTGACGCTAGTCAAATGTTGAAAATACTTGCCGAATATGTCCGGATTAAGCCGTACGACAAGCATGCCATCGTGCCCCTGTAAGCCATACATGCCCATCATGATATAGACGGTTTTGGCGGATTTATCTTGATTAAAAAGCAATTCGTTGGAAGGCTGCCCCCAGATTTCACTTGATTTCTGCTGAAAGTGGGAATACCACTGCATGTGATATGGATCCACGCTTTCATTCATGGATAATCCATAGTCGTGAAAGAAGACGCCGTCGTCTCTGTAGAAAAAGACGGAGTCTACGTCGCCGGGGTAACGCATACGGAAATTGCCCAGTTGCTTCGAAGCTTTGCGCATGTCTTCAGTCAGCCCTCCGGGAGCAGCATCTGCTTGTAAGAGTTCGTCGCCTTGATCGGAGTAAGCGATGAAATAAAACATATCGGATACAATCGTCTTCAGTGTAGCATCCAGATTGGAGCTTGTTTGATTAATCGATCGCTGCATGCGGTCAATTTCAATTTCCTTGGTTATGTCCCGATAGTAAACCTGAGTAATCATATTGGTAATGATGTTCGGAATAACAGCAACAACAATCATCAGTACAAATAGCTTGGTTCGCAACGATCGATTCATCCATAGTTGTACGATGAGCTGCATGGAAGGCGACACATCCTTACTAAACAAGATTGAGAACAGGTTTGTTTGTAATCAGAATTGATTCATTTTGGTGAAAATAATGCTGGAATCAACGGTTCACTGGATTCAGCTAATGTACGAATGGATACCGTATCCGGACGTATACCCGAAGATGCAGCAGTTATCCGTATTTCACCGGAACTGGAGGAAGATTGAACAATTGCCATACATAGCCCGTGAAATGCGTGACGCTCCGTAGCTTTGAAGCTTTCATGGCTATCTGGTTTACCGTTATCAACGCCAATTAAGCGGCCTTCCCCTTCAATAACGAAGGATACGAGAGATTCGGCATCGGGTACGGTGTTGCCATCTTCATCTTTAATGGATACAACGAC
Organism: Paenibacillus germinis; assembly: GCF_013141785.1. Lineage (NCBI taxonomy): Bacteria > Bacillati > Bacillota > Bacilli > Caryophanales > Paenibacillaceae > Paenibacillus > Paenibacillus germinis. Next base: position 23,704 of record NZ_WHOC01000089.1, on the reverse strand, counting down.
ATGGACGACATCCCTTCCATCAGCCGTAATGGCTTCACGGTCAGGAATAAGTTCAATTCGGTTTGGTAGTCCCGCTGTACGAATTTCCTTCACACTTACTATATTTCCTTGACGTTTGCCAACTGCCCGAAGAACACCCGGCTCATAAATCACGTCCCAAGAGAGATGTAAATCGGACGTTACTGTCTGTAGGCGCAGCGGGTCGTAATGACCGTAGTTTCCTGACATCCCCGGATATGGAAACTGATAGCTTTTTTGGCCATAGGATTTACCGTTAACGAACAGCTCTACGCTGTCGCAGTTTGTATAACATAGCACGGGTATAACAGTGCCTTCTTTGCCCGACCAGGTCCAATGGGGAAACAGATGGAGAACATCGGACTGGCTCCATTGGCTTTGGTAGAAATAATACGCATCTTTGGGAAAGCCGCATGTGTCGATTGGAGCAAAGCTCGCATTTTTGTCTGGCCAACGCGCTTCGCCGAGATAATCAATGCCTGTCCACATGAAGTCACCGGCAACGTAGTCATGCATTCGTGTGAATTTCCATAAATGCTCGGCTTGCAGCATATTGCTTCTATAGTTTCTCCGTGCCAAATGAGATGGAGGATTATTCAGCTCGTATTCGCCTCTTGCCCCATAAATGGCGGCGTTTTCACTGCCAATGATAATACGCTCTGGATTGCGATGTCTGTCATCCGCATATAAGGTTTCTCTACGAGTTCCCCAACGATCGATGTAATTATAACCTACGACATCGAGCGCTGTCAGAAAAGATTCCGTCGTAGCCACGGGCTGCGCCTCGATACAGTCGCAGGCGGAAGTGACCAGACGGGTAGGATCTTCCCGATGGCAGATGTCCGCCAGACGTTTAAGCGTCTCAGCCCCTTCCTCCGTCATCTGATCACGAATTTCATTGCCGACACTCCACAGAATAATACTGGGATGATTCCGGTCTCGATGGATCATGCTTATCAGATCATCCTCTGCACAGCTTGGGAAATGCTGATAGTAGCCGAAGCGCGTGTCCCCCGGATCATCATGGGTGAAATTTTTTTCTTTGCTGATCGTCCATTCGTCGAACGCTTCGTTCATGACGAGAAAGCCCATACGGTCACACATATCCAACATTTCCGGAGACGGAGGATTATGACTCATCCGGATGGCGTTGCAACCCATGGTCTTGAGTATGTCCAGTCTCCTTTGAAGTACTCGTTCTGGAACGGAAGCTCCTACACATCCGCCATCATGGTGCAGACAAACACCATTCAATTTAAGGGAAACATCGTTGAGGAAAAAGCCGTTGTCACAGTCAAAACGGATGCTTCTGATGCCAAATAGCGTTTCCACGGTATCGATGACATGATCATTGCATTGAATCTGCGTATAGGCTTTGTATAGATAGGGCTGATCGACAGTCCACAGATGGGGTTCCTGAATATACAATTGTTCGTTTGATTCGGCTTTACCGTTCGCTTCAAGATATAGTCGACTATTGGTTTGGCTGACGATGGCGTCATGCTCGTCGACGATCGTAGTCACCAGGAGGACGTCTCTTTTCTCATCATGCTCATTGGTGACTTTCGTGCTAATCGCAACGGTCGCTGATTGTCCGGATATCTCGGGCGTGGTGACAAATGTCCCCCAGTTAGGAATGTGAAGCTTGTCTGCGACCAGCAGCCATGTATGTCTGTAAATGCCTGAGCCGCTATACCATCTGGAGTTGGGCTGCTGGGAATTGTCGACCCTTACAGCTAAGGTATTGCTCTGGCTGTTATTTAAGTAAGGAGTAAGGTCGCAAATAAATCCGGTGTAACCGTTTATGTGTCGGCAGAGGTGATGACCGTTCACCCATACATCGCTATTCATATAAATACCATCAAAGATGATGTACACCTTTTTGGCGCGATAATCGTCCGGGATCAGAAAAGTTTTCCGATACCAACCGATTCCCGTTGGCAAATAGGCGCCGTCACCTCCAGCAGGATGTTTCTCGTCGAATGAGCCTTCAATACTCCAATCATGAGGCAAACCGATTGTTCGCCAACCTGAATCGTCCAGGTCTGGCCGCTGCCCTTCATGAATATCCTCCTGAACAAACATCCAACCCGAATCGAAGATTTCTTTGTTTCTTCCTGTTAGCATAATGCGAGCCCCTTCCCCTGTGCGTGTTTATTTGAAATCACCAATTCTCCGCGAATGTGCCGGAATAACTAAAGAATATCACGCTTAATTAACGACGTCTTCAGGCTTAGTCTGTATTGATTTTTGTAGCACAAGAGATGTCGTTGGATGACATCGACCGTTAAGTGGACGTCCAATATGATAAACGTGTACTCCAATCAACAGAGAGAAAACGAGGGAAGGGATAGAAGGAAATGAATAGAACTGCAAGCTCGAAGTGGCGAAGAACAGACAATCTATCTGCTTATATGATGATGACGCCTGGATTTGTGTTGTACGTCGTGTTTGTCTTTCTCCCCATGATGTGGGTGCTCTATATCAGTTTTACAAGCTATGACGGCGCAGGGACGCCTCGGTGGGTCGGGATAGACAATTTCGCTTATGCGTTAAAAGATCGGGTATGGTGGAATGCGGTATGGAATACATTCATTTTCGCATTGTTTAAAATTTTGATTGAAGCGCCGCTTGCGCTTATTCTAGCGGTCATTTTGAACAAAAAAGTATTCGCAGCCAATTGGTTTCGAACGATCTTCTTTTTACCGCATTTGGTGAGCATGGCTGTTATGGGTGTCATTTTTTATTTTCTGCTGCGTCCGGTTGATGGCGTTATCAACGGTGTTTTGCAGATGCTTCATGTGATTGGGGCACCTGTCGATTATTTGGGTTCACCCTTCTGGTCAATGACAAGTCTGATTCTGATTGGGATCTGGAGCGGTTTTGGCGTCAATATGATTTATTTTCTGATTGGACTGCAAACGATTCCGAAAGAGCTCTATGAGTGCGCAGATCTGGAGGGAGCTAGCGAGTCTAGAAAATTGATCAGTATCACCATTCCAATGCTAGGCCCAATCTTCTCCATTGTTGTGATGATGATGATCGTTTACACGCTGAAAACATTCGATATCGTCAAAGTACTCACGGATGGCGGACCGTACGGAAAGACCGAAATTATGTTTACATACATATATCGTTATTTTTTCAGTGATTCGACGACCTCACAGCAGCAAGGCTACGGTTCAGCTCTCAGCATTATGGCAACCGTCATTATTGGCGTTATCTCCATCTTATATTTCCGAATGCAGCGCAAAACACAGCACCAAGAATGAGAGGTACCGACATGAACGCAACAACCAAAGTTCAAAGAGTGAGGCTAAAACTCCTATTCCCGTCTTTTTTGAAAATAAGCTTTCTGGTCATTGTAGCTGTTATCACACTATTTCCAATTGTGTATGCTTTCTTTGCTTCCTTTAAACCGCTTCACGAGCTCATGTCGGATGGATCTTCACTTCTCCCGAAAACGTGGCGTTGGGCGAACTATCGTGAAGTGTGGGAGCTGTCCAATTTTGCAAGGTATTTCAAGAACAGTATTTTCGTTACCTTCTTTAGCGTCGTTATTATTATGATTAACTCTTCGATGTTTGGATTCGTGCTTGCTAGAAAAAGGTTGCTGGCAACGCGGATCGTGGAAGGCTTATTCTCAGCCACCATATTTGCCAGCTTCGGCTCGGCGCTTCTATTTCCGATTATGAAAATTGCCTTGCAGTTTCACATTCTGAATCTCTCTGGCGTTGTTATCGTGCAAGCTGCCGGTGGATTGCTAGTTAATACCTTCTTGATCAAATCGTTCATGCAGACGATCAGCAAGGAAATTGACGAAGCGGCGGTCATTGACGGTGCAAGCTTCTTTCAAATTTACCGTTTGATAGCCCTGCCGATTATGCGACCAATGCTGGCTAGTGTTGCGTTGTTTTCTTTTCAGGCTTCGTGGAATGATTTTCTGCTACCGCTTGTCTTTACGCTCGCCAATCCGGATTGGCGGACTGTTATTATTGGTGTTTACTCGCTCAGAAGCAGCGCAGCAGGTGCTACATCCTGGCATTTTATGATGGCGGGTTCCATGATTGCTTTAACGCCGATTGTTCTGTTGTTTCTCTTGTTGCAGAAGCAATTTATCACATCGTTATCGGGTGGAGCGATTAAGGGGTGAGTAGGATGAGGAAAAGGAGGTGGTCCCCGTGTAAAGGGATAGCTGGTAACTACGTTGAAGAAGTAAGTCATATGAAGTTGACAGGTTGTTTCAATTATTCAAGCAATATCTATTAATCCGTAGGGGGATACGAAACAATGTTAACTAATGGCAACAGGAAAATGAAGTCGGTGTTACCCGTAATCGTTGTTGGCGTTATGATGGTCAGTGTACTTGGCGCTTGCGGCAATTCAACTACAAACAATAAGGGTGGAAATGCAAGCGCTTCCCCGACAGCTAGCGGTCAACCCGTCGCAACAGCTCCTGCCAAAGAACCGGTTACGATAACGGCCTGGTCCAACGACAGATCGGCCATGGATGTCGTGACCGAACAAGTTAAGCAATTTAATAGCGCAAATAAAGATGTTCAGATAAACTACGTCGTGCAAAGCGATGATTATGCCAAGGTGCTTACGCTTGCTCTGCAAACCAATCAAGCTCCGGATGTGTTCACCAGAGTCGGCGGCATCGACTATGTCAAGAATAAGTGGGTGCTTCCGATTGAAGGGCTCGTTGACCAGAAGCTGATTAGCACGCTCAAACCTTTCACCTCTGGCAAGAGTCCTGATGGGAAGTTGTACTCGCTGCCAACGACGGCTATCACCTCGCGTCTGATTTACAATAAGGATTTATTCCGAAGTGCCGGACTTGATCCGGAAAAACCGCCTGTTACCTTCAGTGAAATGAAGGCAGCGGCCCAAAAGATTACGGAAGCGGGTAAAGGTGTGTCCTATGGAATAGGCATTCCGCTTAAATATGTCGGCTATGTCGATTGGGGGATTGACCCGCTTATCGCAGCAGGGAACGGTGATCTCTCGTCCTCTACGTACAATGTAAAAACCGGCAAGTTTGAAATGGACAAATACAAGCCGGCAGTAGAAATGGTTCGTGAGATCATCAAAAACAAATGGGCTTTTCCGGGTGCGAGCAGCCTGGACAACGATCCGATGCGCTCCGCATTTGCCGATGGGAAAATCGGTATGTTCATTGCCCAAACCTGGGATGTCGGCGTGTTGAACGATCAGTTCAAGAGCAAAGCGGATTGGGGCGTAGCGCCGCTGCCAGTACCTGACGGGACGGTTCATTCAGGGGGCGTAGCATCAACCGGCGGTTCCTGGTCGATCTGGTCCGGAAACAAACATCCGAAAGAAGCGGCGAAAGTCTTCGAGTTTTTTAACGGCTCTCAAATGAGCCAGGTTTTGCAAAAGTCGGGGAAAATTATTGCGCTGAATCCGGAAGCGGCTGACCCTAAATTTGCCTCGAACGTCAAAGGCTCGGTAGGTTTCCTGGTTAAGCCGAATGAGCGTTCGATGATGTGGCCGCCAAGTTCTTTTATGGAGATAAAGGGCAAAACATATCGTGACACAATCATTGAGCTATTCCTGACGGATAAGCCAATTGAGCCCGCTCTGCAGCAATTGAACGACACCTATAATGGCGCTTACGATACGGCACTTGCCGCAGGCAAATTTAAGAAAGAAGATTATACAAGATAAATTCATCAAAGACCACGCATCTCAAGTTTCATGATTTACAACGCAGCGGCGGCATTGAACTGTCAGACGCTGCGTTTTGTTTTTAATTACATGTATAGAAGTGTGGTGAAGGGCAGGCGGAGTGTGAGAACGGCACGTATTCATCAATTAGGAGGTAAAATATAATGAATGAACCAAGAAAAATAGTTAAACATTCAATTCTTTTGACTGTGTTTGTTTTCGTTTTTTCACTTGTTATTGGCTGTTTTCATTTGGAAAGTGCCCATGCTTCAGATGAAGTATGGAATGCCATCGATACAAGTCCGATTGTTGCACCAAACAGCGCACTTGATTTGTCCTTCATGAATGATGCGCCAGCAGGTAAACATGGTTTTATTAAAATCGACACAGACGGTGATTACTTTTTTGAGAATGATCCTGGGAAAAAAGTGCGTTTCTACGGAGCAAACCTCGTTAGCTCGGGATTATTTGGCACTCAGGAACAAGCTATTGTGATTGCGGACCGGATGGCGAAGATGGGTTATAATGTCATACGTTTACATGCACATGACTGGATGTATGACTGGGGACAAGGGATATTCAATAAGCCAACCTCCATGAATGTGGAGTTGAATACAGATAAGTTAGATAAACTGGAATATTTGATTGCTCAACTGAAGCAGCGTGGGATTTATGTCAAAATTGATGGTATGACTTTTTTTGACATGTCGCAGATTCCGGAAATAGCGCCTTACATGAATAGGGATCAAGCCTCAAATACGTTGATTCAGCTGATGCCTTCGGCCTATCAGGTTTGGCAATCAGCCGTTGATAAGTGGTTGAGCCACGTCAATCCCTATACCCAAATGGCTTTGAAAAACGATCCTGTACTGATTGGTGTAAGTCCGTGGAACGAAAGCATACTTTCAAACCTAAACCTGAATGACACGATGTTCAAACCCGAACTTAAAAATTGGCTGCTAACCGATTTCAATCTGTTTTTAACTAGTAAAGGCCGGATGCCGGTAAGTGCATTCCCTACTGCCTATTGGTCCGTATCGGGAGATGTCCAGAACTCTCTGGCTGAATACTTGACGCTGAAAACATTAACTGCCTATGACCAAATGAAAAATTACTTGAAAATTCAATTGGGTGTCAAGGCTCCCATCGGTGGCATGAACATGGGAGACGCTCCCCTGGAAGGCTATTGGCGGACCCATGCCGATGCCTATGAAACACATATGTACCATGCCTTAGTGCAAACAAAATTCAGTGATAGCCTCGGTAAAGGCTTCGTTTATAATCCGCTGAAATACCCTAGGCTCAGTTCCACTTTTTCACAGGAGACAGCAACCAGTTACAAGAAGGATTTTGACACCGACAGCCCATTCTTCTATTATTATCCAACCTTGTCGTTGAGACAGCAGGATAAGAAGCCTTTTGAATTAACGGAGTTTAATGACGGGCTTCCCGTAAAAGGCAGAGAGGAGATTGGCGTTATCGCAAGTGCAACAGCCGCTTATCAGAATTGGGATGTGATGAACAGGTTTGAATATGGCGGGGAAGTAGATGTACGAGATTTAATAGATAACGTTCCCTACGCTAATAATTGGCTGAAGATGACAGGAGATCCCCTAGGCATATTATCAGAAATCGAAGCTACTCTGTTGTTCCGCAGCAACATGCTAACACCAAGCAATCCTACTTTTGTGATTGTACGCGACACAACCTGGTCACATACGACTGGGCAGGCTAATCAATTTGTAGAAAACATCGTCAATTTGTCCTATATTCCGCATTTGTTTAATACGCAAACGGTATTTGCTGACAAGCCTGGACAGCCCTTTGCGATCTATAAGATCACACCAGAATTGACTGCACAGCAAATTGTGAGCGGCGATATTCCGCTAGAGAATAAGCTCAACATCACAGATGCCATGACGTTCAAGCAAGCTGCTGAAGTCCTGATTAATTCTTTGGACGATGCCATTTTAAAGAATAAAATGCTTACAAATCTGAATCAGAATAAATTGATTTCCGATACGGGAGAGCTTGTTTTTGACTTAAACTTAAATACCTATTTGGTTAACACCCCTAAAGCAATTGCAGCGGCTGGAGTGCTTAATAACAATACCTTCAATTTTGATCAAGGCTCTGTTAAAGGCGATGTCGATAAAGGGACCTTCTTTGCAGCATCATTAGATGATAAAGCACTCGCAAACAGCAATCGAATCTTAGCGAGCTATACAACAGATGTGAAGGCTACTGGAGAGCAGACGGTACCACAGCCAGATGGAACAGTTAAATATTATATGGGTACGTTGCCTACTTTGGGCAAAATGAACTCGGTCCAATTTAACCTTAAAACCACAAGGGAAGCAGAGGGATTCAAGGCATACAAGCTTGCCATGAATAGCGAGCGACTTGAAGAACTGCCCGTATTAGCAGCAGCGGATGGCGTCAAGGTGCAGTTAACGACGGATAAAGGATTTGCTTTTGAACTTGTTTATGCGCCTCTGATGGAGGACGATTATGAACAGGGCAACGTCCATGGTTGGCAGGATGTTAACGGCTTTGGAACATGGAGCATCATAAATGAAAGCGCAAACAATCATGTGTATGCCAACAATGATAACACCAAGGGCGGGTTGAAGCTGGTTGCCGGACAAAGTGCATGGACTGACTATAGCGTGAGTGCAGATGTCCGGGCGGGTACATGGACAGCAGAAGCAGGCATAATCGCCAGGTACCAGGACTCGCAAAATTATTACTATATGTCCTATAATTCGCAATACAGCATACTGCAAATCTGTCGCATGCTTAACGGCACGCAGACGGTGCTCAAGACGGTTTGGTTTGTATCGCCGCCTACTGCTGCGGACTATCATCGGTTAAAGCTTGAGGTGAAAGGGAATTCACTTATCGGGTACTTGGATGGGGTGCAGAAGCTGTCCACAACCGATACAGCCTTTACAAGCGGAAAAACGGGGCTGTTCGCACACCTGCAGAAGGTGAGTTTTGACAACTTTGTTGTGGTTGACATGGATGCTACGCCACCAACGGCGCCAGTCAATGTCGCCGGCCAATCTTTGAATAGCTCGCAAGTGAATTTATCATGGGGTCCGTCGACGGACAACGTGGGCGTGACGCAATACCAAATATACCGGAATGGTACGCTAATCGCCTCCAGCGGTTCGATGTCGCTGACGTATACAGACAGCGGTTTGTCGCGAGGGACTACGTATACGTATACGATCAAAGCGGCCGATATGGCGGGCAATTTGTCGGCGGCCAGTAATGAGATCAGCGTCACAACGTTCAACGCGCTGCTGAATGACGATTTCGAGCTTGGGAATTTGAACGAATGGAAAGATATCAACGGCTGGAAGACTTGGAACATTGTAGAGGATGGCGGCGCTAACCATGCGTATTACAACAGTGATGACACGAAGGGCGCACTGAAGCTTGTTGCCGGCCAAAGTGAATGGAATGACTACAGTGTGAGCGCGGATGTGAAAGTAGACGCTTGGAAATCTGAAGCTGGGCTAATCGCCAGGTACAAGGACAGTCTAAACTACTATTATGTCTCCTATAATTCGCAATACAACATTTTGCAAATTTGCCGCGTGCAGAACGGCACACAGACCGTACTGGCGAACAAGACGCTTGCTTCTTCACCAACAGTTGGGATGTATCATCAGGTTTCATTTACAGTTCAGGGCAGCTCCCTATTCGCGTTTTTGGACGGCGAACTTGTTGTATCCGCAACGGATACGAGCTTCGCAAAAGGGAAGATAGGCTTTTATGCGCACATGCAAAAAGTCAGTTTCGACAATGTGAAGGTAAAAGAAGACAGTGAAGCGCCAACAACACCAAGCGCATTGACCGCAATTCCGCTCAGCGGTTCGCAAACGTACTTGTCGTGGGGACCATCGTCGGACGATACGGGTGTCGTCAGTTATGCGGTATACAGAGACAATGCGCAAATTGCCACAGTCAACGCGAAGACACTAACGTATTTGGACAGTGCATTGTCGCCAAGAACGACTTATGCCTATGAGGTGAAAGCGGTGGATACGGCGGGCAAACTGTCGGCTTCAGGCGGTACGGTTACCGCAGCGACATACAGTTCGCTCTTACAGGACGACTTCGAACATGGCAACCTCCACAACTGGCAAGATATCAATGGCTATCACACGTGGAGCATCGTATCAGACGGCGGCACCAACCATACGTATGACAACGGTGACGATACGAAGGGCGGACTGAAACTGGTCGCCGGCCAAAGCGGATGGACGGACTACAGCGTAAGCGCGGATGTGAAAGTGGACGCTTGGAAGTCGGAAGTGGGGTTGATCGCCAGGTATAAGGATAGCCAAAATTATTATTACCTGTCCTATAATTCGACCTACAAGCTTTTGCAAATCGCCCGGATACAAAACGGCGTGCAAACCATATTGAAAAACAAGTCGTTTGCAACTCCTCTTGCCTCAGGAACATATCACCGTTTTTCGATTGCGGCCAATGGCAGCTCATTATACGGTTTTGTAGATGGTGCAATGATCTTATCTACAACGGATACAGCCTTTGCAAACGGAAAAATGGGGCTGTACGCGCATTTACAAAAAGTGAAGTTTGATAACGTGATGGTGAATAATGCAACGGCGCAGCGCTGGATGAGCGGCAGCTTGACGCCATCGGCACTGCAGGCGGGAAAAATGACGCTGACCTGGAGCGGGGCAAACGACGAACTCATCGTGCAAAATTACCGTATCTATCAAGACGGCGTACTCGTCGGCACTGTTTCTGGGAACATAACCTCATACGAAGTCAGCAATCTTCAAACGGGCCACAAGTATATATTCAAAGTGGAGGCGGGAAATGCAGCTGGATTCTGGTCGACGGACGGGCCAAGTTTCACTCTTGATCAGCAGGTTACGGATACAGTTCCTCCTGTGACATCGATTTCCATCGATGGGACGCCTATCAACGGTTGGTACACGCATCCGCTATTCATTACGCTTGCCGCTGCGGACGAATTGACTGCCGTAGCCCAAACAGAATATAGTCTCGACGACGGAACGAGTTGGCTCCCCTATGTTCAGTCGTTTCACTTGGAGCAAGAGGGCGTACAAACGATTCGTTATCGCTCGACCGATACGGCGGGCAATCTTGAGGCTGCGCGTAGCACGACGGTTCGGATTGATACGACGGCTCCGGTATCCACGTCAATACTGTCGCCTGAGCAACCGGATGGGCCGGATGGAGCCTACGCAAATCCCGTCACAGTGACGGTGAGTGCAGCCGACCCTTTATCGGGAGCGGCCAAAACCGAAACCAGCCTCGATAACGGGACGACGTGGCAGCTTTATACGGGCCCGGCCTCGTTCAACAAAAAAGGCCAGTACACGATGAAATACAAATCGACGGACCTTGCGGGCAACGCTGAGCCTCCGCAAAGCATTGGCTTTACGATCGCTGCGACATCCGTCAATTTGCAGCTGAAAGACAGCAGCGGTAATCCGCTCACCGGCGGAGCAATCAAATACTATGACGGCGGATGGAAGGACTTTGGCGTAACTGATGCTTCCGGAACGGCAAGCAAGTCGCTGCCGGATAAAGGCTATACGTTCGCCATGACCTATGCTGGGACCTACCAGGAGAAGGCGCAAAACACCGGAACGGACTCCGTCGTTACGTTCCAGACGGTCAACACCAAAGTGCAGCTGAAAGACAGTCATGGCAACCCGCTAGACAACGGGGCGGCGACCTATTACGCAGGGAGCTGGAGAACGATCGGAAATACAAACGGCGGAAAAATTAGCAAGGAATTGCTGCCTGGCTCTTACACGTTCGCCATGACCTATGCGGGGACCTACCAGGAGAAGGTTCAAAACATCGAAACGGACCCCGCCGTCGTCTTCCAGACAGTCAACGCCAAAGTGCAGTTGAAGGACAGTCAAGGCAACCCGCTGGACAACGGGACGGCAACCTACTATGCAGAGAGCTGGAGACCGATTGGACATACAAGCGGCGGAGAAATCGGTAAGGAATTGCTGCCTGGCTCCTACATGTTCGCCATGACCTACACTGGGACCTACCAGGAGAAATTTCAGAACATCGGAACGGATCCCGTCGTCGTGTTCCAACAGTGATCTCGGGCTGATGCTCCACGACCGGCATAGGGAAGGGGGAGCGGGAATTTGCCGCTCCCCTTTTCCTATTTGTTACAAAATCGCAAATCACAGAAGACACGACAGCATTGTTGTTTCCACGCCGGATCCTTAACATTAAAGTTAAGTAACAAGGATGGCTAGAACCAATAATCCCGTCATCCGGCTATCCAATGTGAAACTTTGGAGGGGTAATCATATGCAGACTACAAATACCGACACGAAGTTACCGGCGGACAAACGCCCGAAGCTGAAACGATCGATTATTGATTGCGACATTCATCAAAGTACGGGAATTGATATCTTAAAGCCGTATTTACCACGAGCTTATCAGGAGTTAGTGAAGTTATACGGGCTTGCTCTGCCAAGCGGCATGCATTTTAATGGAGGGTTAGGCGGCCGAATGGTCGATGCGTTCCCAGAAGAAGGGGGCTCTGCTGGCAGTGATCTGGATTTGATGCGGAAGCAGCATCTGGATCGCTACAATATTGAATACGGCATCTTGACCGGTGAAGGATATGCCGTGCACACTACCATCAATTATGATTATGCTGCGGCACTTTGCAGCGCGATTAATGATTGTACGATTGACCATTGGCTCTCACGAGACAGTAGGCTGAGAGGCTCGGTGTTTATTCCGAAACAGGAGCCCAATCTTTCGGCTAAAGAAATTGACCGTGTCGGAGGACGATCCGATATGGTGCAAGTCATCGTGTCGAACGGAGCCACGCTTCCTTACGGAAATCGCTATTATGATCCGATTTATGCAGCATGCGTTCGCCATAACTTACCATTCACTATTCATGTCGGATTGGAAGGCGAAGGCATCAATAGTCCTCCTACAGGGGCAGGTTATGTGACTCACTACATTGAGACACGCTGTGCGCGTCCGGCGGTGATGGCCGCACATTTGGCCAGTTTCATCTTCGAAGGGGTATTCGAGCGTTTTCCCACGTTGAAGGTCGTCTTACAGGAGTCCGGCGTACTCTGGCTTGCCCCTTACTTGTGGAAGCTTGACCAAGAGTGGAAAGGGCTGCGTGTACAAACACCGTGGGTCCGCAAAAAACCGAGTGAGTATTTCCGCGAGCATGTCCGTGTTACCACACAGCCGATTGAGGAGACGCCAAGCCGTGAGATATTCGATCATCTGCTTGAGAGTATCTATGCCAAAGAGACGTTGATGTTTTGCAGTGATTACCCGCATTGGGATTATGATTCACCGAGTCAAGCTCTTCCCAAGCTAGCTAATGAGCTGTGGGATAACATTTATTATCAGAATGCAGCAAAGCTATACGGTCTGCCTCCACGCAGAAAGGAGGGACTTTAATGAAGAAGCATATTGTAGCAATCGTAGGGGATATTCCACCCGGCACCCATAAAATTGTGGAGGTAGAAGGGCGCAGTGTTGGTATTTACAATATCAATGGGGGATTTCATGCGCTGCGCAACATTTGCCCGCATCAGGGAGCAGAACTGTGCAAAGGGATGGTAACAGCAGCCGTCGTCTCCTCGGGGCCCGGTGACTTTCAGTTCGAGAGGGAAGGCGAAATCGTGCGCTGTCCATGGCATCAATGGGAATTTGACATCCAGACAGGCTGCATGATCATCGACTCATCCATGCGCACGAAAACGTATGATGTAACGGTGGAGAAATTCGGAGTCTCGATTGATAACGACTATGTTCTGATTCATATGCAATAGAGTAAAAACCTTTCTCAAATGGGATGGTGTTAGGGATGCAGGAGACTGCAAACGAATTTTTCGAATCGAAGCTATTTATTCCTGACGAATTTGCCCGAAGAGGTGGAGTCTGGCCGCTTCGTCTCGGACGAAATATAGCTAAGCCTAATTATCAATCAGGGCCTGTTGTCCTCGAGTATTACAATATGCATTTTATCATGGAGGGGAAGGTTGAGTTCACCTTTGACAAGGAGAATATCGTGCTGTCCAAGGGCGATGCGTTCAGTATGTTTCCAGGTAGTACTTTCCGTTATCGCCTTGCCCCAAGTGAAACACCTTTGCAGATGATTTGGATTTCCATGGACGGCGCGCAAGCATCCGATCTATTTGCTTCGGCTGGTTTTAGCAAGTTGTCTCCTTACCTGTTTGGAGTGATGTCTAAAGAGTTGGAAGTCACGCTTCGTCAACTGTTCCTTTCTAAGAAGTACGATCTAAAGCGCCATACTGAGTTATGTTCCATCATCTATCGGGTGTTTAGTCTTATGATTCCTTTAGACGAATCCGACAAGCATAAACAAGGCAGAGAAAATTGGATTTCCAGAAGCGTCGATTACATGGATACCCACTATATGGAGAAAATTTCAGTACGAGATGTTGCGGATTATCTGTCCGTTCATCGGGCATATTTCTCCAAGCTATTTTCTGGGCAGATGGGGATATCCCCTGTACACTATTTGCAAAAGCTGCGCATGAACAAAGCAGAGGAGCTGCTTAAATCGAGTTATACGATCAGTGAAATTTCGTTGATGCTCGGCTACTCTGATCCTTACGCCTTTACGCATGCTTTCCGTAATTATCATGGTACCCCTCCAGGAAATTGGCGGAGGTCAATGCACGGAGAAGCTAGAAAAGTGATTAGTGAGCAATTGTGAAAGAAGGGACAAGTGCGAGTTTCGCATCTTGTCCCTTCTTTTTTAACGTGCAGGCGAGAAATTGGCAACCTGTTTGAGGATGACTTCGATTGGTTCCAGTGTCTCGGTTCCAAGCTCAATGTCAACGGCTTTCACACTTAAGTAACCGCCGATTGCCGATAGCGAAGAGGTGTCGTTTTGGTCATTTGACGGAAAACACGTCCGAACTGCACAAGTGAACCGAAGCCTACCTGCTCAGCGATCAAAATCACTTTTAGTTTCGTAGTTGTCAGCAGTCGCTGCGCTTCTTGCACACGAACGAGATTCACATATTCAACAAGTGAAAATCCAGTGATTTCCTTGAACATCCGGCTTAAATAGGCCGGGCTGATTTCGAATCGCTCAGACAGCTCTTCCAGACGGATTGGTTCAGGATAATGAATATTGATAAATCTCACGATGGTGGAAATTTTCCGATGCAGAGGGGAAACGTGTTCGGGAGATGTGGACGGATGCATAAGGACGAAACGTGCCGTGAATAGCAGAAGCTCAGTTAAATATTGCCGCAATGCGAAAGTTTGCCCAAGCTGCGGCTCCTTCGCTTCATGAATCAATTTACCAAGAATGTCTTCGACCAACCGGCGAGTAGGCAAATCCAGTCGCAAAACGGGCGTAGCATACGTGAAAGCATCGAGAAGAAATGGAGCATCCTCTTTGGTATTCGCTAAAAAGCTGTCATCGAAATTAATCACTACACGCGCATGTCCTAAGTTGTCAGAGTCTGATGTCGCATGAAGCTCACGCCGATTAATGAGCACAAGGTCTCCAGGAAGAATGAGATATGAACGATCACGAATGAAGTACATACGCTCACCTTCGTACAAATAGTAAAGCTCGTACATGTCATGCATGTGTTGAGTCCTCTCGAAGGAACCAGAACGATGAATATGTTGGATATAAAATGGGCCTTCTTCTTCATTGCCGAAGGTGACAGTTCGTGACATAGGTAGGACTCCTTTGGTTCTCTATGATTATTTGAAGTATAGCATGATTTTTGTGAAAAATATGAATAGTTTTAACGAAAAATAAGAAGAGATGATGAGAAAGTTTTCGTACCTTGCGATATGATTAAGCTATGAGAAATGAGTAAACGCTTGCAAAACAAGGGAGGATTTACACAATGAAACAGCTTATCGAAGCTATTAAATCAGGAAATATAACAACATTTACTTCACCCGATGTGAAAGTGTATGTATCATCCTATACGCAAGTAGGTAACACTTCTCTTCTAATGGTGCGAACAGCGGCAGGTAAGAAGCTTATCGCCGCAGGCGAGGGAGAACTATACGACCAACTCATTGGGGAAAACGTGGACGGCGGCAAAGTGGCTTCGTTATCTCACGAAAACCGTCTAACACTTAATCAATTCCTTCCATATACGGCTCCACAAGCATTTGGTACACAAGTAGCTACAATGGGTTTAGGGGATCGACTTGGGATTGCAAGCCCTGGACATATTCAAACGATTCGCGGCAAAGAGATTCGCCCTGTACTTGCACAGCAAAGTATTCGTGAACTCGCGCTAACAGGACGAACGTATGAGGATGTTTTGGACGCGGCTGCTTATGCTGTATTCCAAGAGGGCTACAAAGATGGGTATGGCGCAGACGGAGATCATTTGAAGAAAGAAGAAGACATCGAGTATGCGCTGCGTCTTGGTTTTACGATGCTGACACTGGATTGCTCGGAAAATATCGACAATACCATTGAATCTATGTCCGAAGCTGAAATCGCTGCAAAATATGAACAGCTGCCAGCTAGCTTGCGTAATCATTATGAAAAGCGTTACCTAGAGACAGCAGCTAATGTTCCTGGAGCAACGCTTAACTATACACGTCAAGCTTTACAGAAAGATGTCCTGATCTACGACGCAGCGATTAATTTCATGGAAGCTATCTTCCGTAAGTATATCGCGACGCTTGATCGCGCTGTCGATTTTGAAATCTCTATCGATGAAACGGCTACACCGACATCTCCAGAAGCACACTACTTGGTAGCTAACGAGCTTCGCGATCGCGGGGTTACAATTTTCAGTATGGCTCCGCGCTTCTGTGGTGAATTCCAGAAAGGAATTGACTATATCGGTGATATCGCTCAGTTTGAACGTGAATTAGCTAGCCATGCCGCGATTGCTGTGCATTTCGAATACAAGCTTAGCATCCATTCCGGCAGCGATAAATTCAGCGTATTCCCGCTCATCGGACAGTACACGAACGGCCTATTCCATATCAAAACAGCAGGAACGAACTGGCTCGAAGCGGTACGCGTCGTAGCGAAGGTTTATCCATCTCTATACCGCCGCATGCATCAGTATGCGCTTGATCATTTTGCAGAAGCAACGGCCTATTACCATGTTACGACAGACATCGGGGCTATCGCTCCACTTGCTGAGGTGACGGATGCTGGTCTGCCGGATTATATGGAAGAAAACAATGCTCGCCAACTGCTGCACATCACGTACGGCTTGCTTCTGCAAGCGAAGAATGCGGATGGCAGCAAACAATTTGCGGATGAATTCTTCCAAACGCTGGCTGAGCAAGAAGACACCTTCGCAGAAGGTCTCCGCTATCATATTGGCAGACATTTAGAGCTACTGGGTAAATAATTATAGAGTCGATCTCCAGATGAGGAGGTCGGCTTTTTATTTGGTGAGTTGTTAGGGAAGATGCCGTTAATCGGAGTGAGACATATTCGTCCATCGCTTGTAGACCCGTAAGGATTTAAGTATGATTAAACAAGTGAGTGTTAGACAGTAAGATAGTGAGGTAGCTGCATGCAAAAGAGATTAAGCCGCAAACATTTTCGGGTTCGGCTGGAAGATATGATTGTTACGCTGCGTCAAGAAATCTTGTCTGGTAAAGCGGCTATCGGCAGCTACTTGCCTTCCGAAAGTGATCTGGAAAAGCGATTCGAGCTCAGCAATGCATCCGTTCGCAACGGTCTGAAAGTTCTCGTAGAGGAAGGATTTATTGAGAAAATTGCCAGGGTAGGAAATAGGATAATAAGTCCCTCTTCCGAGCAAAAGACGGTTATCAAATTTGGTTATGTCCATTCATTTGCTGGACTTGTCGAGATGGAAGAGCTGCTGGAAGAGTTCGCTAAGCAATATCCGCATATCGTTGTCCATCCGATAGAACTGCCTTCGGGCAGCTACTCCAAGTCATTGAAGCAATATATGGAAGCGGAGCTCCTCGATTGTGTAATGATTAATAATAATAATTTTCAGGATTTCGTGGAAAATGACTGTACCCATTTATTGGAGCCGATCGAGCAAATGGATGATTTGTATCCGTTTTTGACGGAACCGTTTCAACAAGGAGGTCACACGCTCGTTCGTCCGTTTAATTATTCGCCTGTCGTTTTGTGCTATAACAAAAAGCATTTCGAGCAGTCCCAAGTTCCACTGCCGGATAGCAGTTGGGCATGGCGTGATCTTTTTACATATGGTCAACAATTATCTGTGAAGAATGAACGGTTTGGCTTTTATTTTTATTTGCCCTCCCGTAACCGCTGGCCGATCTTCATGCTGCAGAGTGGAACGAGCTTTCAAACCGATGACAGCGGAAACTACCGATTGCATGGAAGCAAAATCATAGAAAGTTTAGAAGCATGCAGAGATCTGCTGGATGTATTTCCAAGAATTCTTTCGGAAAGCAATGCCGATGCGGAAGCGCTTTTTCTGGAAGAAAAAGTTTCAGTTATTATGACAACCTATTTTTTCTTAAATCAGCTTCGAGATTCTAATATTCCCTTCGAGGTTTCCCCATTGCCAGGTTTGCAGGATTCGAGTACGCTGCTCATTATTAATGGACTGGCTGTTAACAGCCGGTCTTCTAACAAAGAGGCAGCAAAGCTGCTGGTCGACTTTCTGACCTCCTACGAGATTCAATTACTGCTTCGCCGCAAAACGTTGAATATTACCGCTCATCGACGTGCTATGGAGTGGGAGGGAGAGGAGTCAGGGTATCGTCCATCTAGATTTTTTTTATACAGGGACATATTCCCGACATTCCGGCTAATTACGGAATTGGGCCTCAGCAATTACCAATTAAAAAGCATCCAGCGTGATATTATGTTATTTTTATCGGGTCTGCAAAATAGTGCAGCGCTTAGCTCCAGATTGGAACAATTGTTGATCGAAGCTAAAGAAAGCAACATCATTCATTCCTCCTAATGGTTTTTCATAGGTAAACACAGGTGCAGGCTCATCCAAAGAGCTTGTGCTTTTTTTATTTCCACCCCATAAAATCACAAGTCGAACCAAAGAAAACCATATTGGCTGCGCTTACATTGATGATATCATAAATATATGAGTTAGATACGAGTCAGAAACAAAGTGAAATGATAGGCGGGGTGACTAACATGCAGCATAATGGTGTTTATTTTCACAATGTCACGGAACTTGAACAGCTGCCATACCTGCCAGGACTTCGATTACACCGGTTTCCGAAGCAGGTTCGTCACAGTTTAACGGAGAAGGGCAGAACGAAGGCGGTGCAGTCGAACGGCTGCGAGCTTCGATTTGTTACAGAAGCGAAGTATGTACAAGTGGTGCTGGCTTCGCAGGATACGAGCGGTAAAGTGCTGGTGTTCAAAGGCGACTTTTTCCATTCTTCTCATCAGTTAGAGCCGGCGGTTGCAACAACCATCCAGCTGGAAGAGCCAGAAAGGTTTGCTCAAGTAATCCCGGAGAAACTGAACAATAGGGCGTTCTCTTCTAATGTATGGCGCATTTTCTTTGAACGGTTTAGCGCTGTATTCTATGATATTGATGCGTTCGGGTTTGAAGTGAGGCCTCCTCATAAGCATGAGATGCCTCAGTTGACACTTCTAGCTTACGGCTCATCGATAACGCAAGGGGCAGGAGCTTTAAGCCATTACAACGGCTATATACAGCAAGCTGCCCGACGTCTAGAAATTGATGCATGTAACTTGGGACTTAGCGGATCCTGCTTTTGCGAAAAAGAGTTGTCAGATCATATTGCGGAACGCAATGACTGGGATATGGTCTATCTTGAGATCGGTGTCAACATGCGAGCGGTAGTTTCTACGGAGGAATTTGAACAACGCTCATCTTATTTACTGGACCGTATCATTGAACGGCATCCGGAGAAGCCTGTATTTCTGACCTATATTTATCCAAATCGGGCTACGTATTTCAGTGATTATAACCATGATTACAGCGAGGCTGAAAGACGCTATAACGAAATCTTAGCGCAATATACGGCAAATAGAAGCCACCCTTTCCTGCACTTGTTGGACGGGAGCAAGATCGTGGATGACTTTACTTCGTTGACTAGCGATCTCATTCATCCTTCTGATTATGGCCATATTCGAATGGGGGAGAAGTTGGCAGGCTTCATGCTTCCAACTGTAAATAAGCTGCGAGAACGGCAAGTGAAACATGGCGTTATTTCCAAATAGGAGGAGATTGATATGAGAAAGAAGTGGCTTTTATCCATAATCAGTGCATCTTTGCTTGCCACAACCGCAGCAGGATGCTCGCAGGCAGGGAAACAGGAAACGGCAACCGCAGGCAAGCCTGAGGGTGGGAAGGCGGCCTTCTCGATATCCTTCCGGTCCGGGAATATTTCGTATGCGGAAAATCACCCGAACATTAACGAAGAGAAATGGGTAAAGAAGCTGGAGGAGCTAACGAATACAGATTTGGACATTCGCTTAATGTCTCACAAAGAATTCGATCAAAAGATGATCCAGATGTTCGCCATCCATGATATACCCGATGTTGTTCAGGCGAGCTCGGGCTTGACGAATCCGCAATTGGCAGGGTCGGTGCAGGCTGGTGTATTTCTACCTCTAAACGATTTATTAGAAAAGCACGGCAAGAACCTTTTGAAAAAAATACCGAAAGAAGCATGGGAAAAAGAAACGGACGCCAAAGGGAATATCTACGCGATACCAGAGTGGTTATCGAATCCGTCCAGAAGAGCGACTTGGATCCGTACAGATTTATTAGAAAAAACAGGCCTGCCAGAGCCCAAAACGGTTGATGATTACCTCAACGTTATGCGTGCGTTCAAGAAACTAGGTGTTGAGAATCCATATATGGGACGAGAAGATTTCGTGTATGCGGATGCTTTCTTCGGGGCTTATGATGTTTTCGGTAACTTCTTTATGAAGCAGGGTGATCAAATCGTTCCTAAGTTCTTTAATGTAGAAAATATGCAAAAGGCCATTCAAACCTATAAAACGATGGTGGATGAAGGCTTGATGAATAAAGAGTTTGAAACCATCAATCCGACCAAGTTCAAAAACGATATTTTAGCCGGAAAAGCAGGGATATGGAACATGAATGCCAACTTGTTGATTCAATGGGATCAGCAGTTGAGAGAAAACGTGGCAACCGGGAAGATGAAATTGATTTCATCTCCAACTGGACCTGACGGCAAGGGCGGATTGCGGCTTGTCGGTAACGTGACTAGAGCTTATTTGATTAATAAAAGTGCAAAGGATCCAGCGGGTATCATTAAATTTTTCGATTGGATGGTTAGTGACGAGGCAGAGAAATTTTTTACCTTTGGTATTAAAGGTGAGAATTACACGGAAGAGAATGGCAAACTCAATTATAAAGCGCCAACGAACGCTAAGGATGTAGATGAGGAGACTTATAGACAAATTTTACTCTGGTTAGTTCAGGATACGACTTATAACAAAGGAACTTTGAGTCTTACGCCTGAGGGGCAAGATCTGATGAAACTGTATGATACAGTGTTGGCCAAAGAAGGACGTGACGGTATCCAGTTCGATCCTCAGCTGAAGGGATATTTGAAGAATCCTGATCTTGCGCCAACGGGAGATAAGCTTCCGCCTGTTATTCTTACTCATGTTTTGAAAATGGTTTATGGAAAGGAACCGATCTCTGACTATCCGAAAGTTTTAGAAGAGTGGAAGCAAAAAGGCGGCAATGATGTCATCAAAGAAGCTACGGAAAGATTTAACAAAAATGATGGCGTTAATCTATCGAGAACGAAGAACTGATAACTAGGAAAGCGAGGGAGATAAATGAAGTACTTTCTGCGAAGTATTGAGATACGTATAGCTCTATGTATCATGCTGTTGTTGACCGTTGTTTCACCAATATTTGAAATGAAATCGCTTTCGGCTGACCCGGTAGACACACAGCTCTTTTATGACAGCTTTGAATATGGTAACGGCGTTGCAGTCCCAACAACTTCGCCATCCCAGTGGTCACAAGAAGGTCTGAATGGAAGTTTGGTGAAGACGACAACTAGCGGCATGCATTCAGGTACCTATGGTATAAAAATAGATGCCACTGATTCGCTAAGCCTACGTCTTAGTACGGTTGGATACCAAAATATTCAGTTGAGTTACTGGTACAAATCAAGTGTTACAGCAGGTAGCGTAAAGGTGGAGTATTCCGCAAACGGAGGTTCCGATTGGTTTGCTTTGGATCCCATTAATAAAGCGCAGGGCTCTTTCGCACAAAGAATGTACACCATTACGGCAGCAACGTACACACCTATTGATAATCTTCCGGATGTTAGAGTGAGATTCAGCGTGGACTCAGCACTAACAGGCAACATCTATATCGATGATGTGGTAGTTAGTGGTACAGCTATTTCCAGTACACCGGAAGAGCCTTCAACCCCACAGCCCGTAGGACCGGAAATCGAATTTTTCTCCGACAATTTCGATGATCCTGATAATTACGGTTCAGAGGGCAGTGTATCCATACCGTCCCCTTGGTTACAGGAAGGTGCTGTGGGAAGCGCCGCCAAAACTTCAACGTCAACGAGTGCTCCATCGCTACCCAATTTTGTCAAAATTGATTCTAACGATGCACTAGCTTTACCGCTCAATACGACTGGATATGGAAACATTAAGCTGAGCTATTTTACAAGAGCATCCTCTTATATTAGCGGAAGTATGGTTGTGGAGTGGTCAGGGAACGGAGGAAGCAGTTGGACGACTTTAGAAGAATTCAAGCTAACCCAAGGCACTGCTGAGCAAAAAAACAACGAATCCAACAAACTGAAAACGTGGACATTAGGAGCGGATGCCAACAACAACGCTAACCTTAAGATAAGATTCAGAGTGGGAGATCCTATGCAGGCGAATATGTACATGGACAGTGTATCAATTGCAGGGCAAGCTATTCCGGGGATCCCGCCTGCTGTCACACCGGTACCCGCACCTCCACCATCCACGGACCCGGTACCTTTTCCCGTACCAGATGGTGTTACTTTGTATGAAGATGTTGAAATAGGAACAGCGGGCAACCGCCCCCTATATACGTCGATTGCAGTGCCCGAAACTTTGCCTGCTGCTCCATTGCCTGTCGTAGTTTATATTCATGGTGGAGGCTGGAATCACGGGGACAGGAAACAAGCGCTAGCTAACATATGCGGATATGTGACCAAGAGAGGATATATCGGCGTTTCGCTAGACTACCGCCTCACTCCTGAAGCGCCTTATCCGGCCCAGATTCAGGATGTGAAACTGGCCATTCGCTATTTGCGAGCACATGCCGCTGAGTATCATATTGATCCTGACCGTATCGGTGTATGGGGCTCTTCGGCGGGAGGCCATCTTGCTTCGCTGCTCGGTACTTCAGGGGATCTCTTAACGAGTGATCAGGTGGTTCTCGATAATGAAAATACGGTAAATGTGCCAGATCTGGAAGGCTTAGGAGGCTGGCATGAATATTCAGATAAAGTGCAAGCAGTGGCTGACTGGTTTGGGCCTGCTGATTTCACAACTGCTTTTGCGAATAATTATAGCTCTGTAACAGCGCTTCTAGGCGGGAACCAAGCCTTCATGGTGCCAGATCAGGCAAGACTCGCCATGCCCGGTACGTATGCCTCTCCGGATGATCCGCCTTTCTGGATCCGGCACGGGGACGCGGATTCTACGATTCCCTATACAGATAGCGTTACATTTGCCAATCAACTAACAGCCGCGGGTGTTCCTGTTGTTGACTTCAAAGCTGTCCCTGGGCAGGGCCACGGGTTCACAGGAACAGCATCAGAAACAGCCAATGCGGAGGCATGGGCATTCATGGATCAGTATGTTAAGAATAGAACCGTGACAGAACACATTTTATACAAAAATGGTTACGACCCGGGCGGATCCAATGGATCCTAATCCCCCTGGCCCGGCGCCGCATATCAGCACTATCCCTTTTTCTAAGTAAAATAGGTGAGAATGTTGTAG
>NZ_WHOC01000088.1:0-68948 GCF_013141785.1 Paenibacillus germinis | reverse complement strand
AAAAGAACCTTACAAGGAGAAATCCGAGTAAGGTTCTTTTTCTATTTGTACAAATAGATGATGTGGTGGGCAATACTAATAACTCATATGTTCTAACAATTATAAAAGCTCCTAAAGACTGCTATTCCGCCATCAATTCATTATTTATAACAAATAAGAGCCCCTTCGGGCTCTTATTGTATTTCAAGACATAGCTACTGCATGTAGCAGGACGTGTCCTTATCTGTAATCTTTATCAGTCCAGCTTTACGGTACGGGCGAAACCGGAAAAGCATCCACAGACGTGGCATGAGCATCCAGAAGTGAAAAATTGTGAGATGGATTAACCATTTGTCGGGTATCCAGGGATAGAGAAGTGTAATCATAGCAAGGCCAATCCAAAATAAAGTAAGCTGTATTCTGGATACCAGTCGTATGGAGGCATTTCCTTCTGGCAAGAATCCACACCAAAAGACCCCCCAACGGTAAGACCAGCCCCTCATGGCCATTCCAATTGTAAACTGGAAATAGATCCGGATGAGCAATGAATGAAAGATAAGAAGAAGCGGATAGCTGACTAAGAGCGGCAGCCAGTTCGAAGGGTCAAATTTGTAAAAGACCGCTAGTATCAGCAGCATAAAATAAACAATTATTTTATACAAGGAGTGATATATTCGCTTCATTAGAGTATAGCTATAAATGGTAGATTGTTTGGAGAGATTTGGTTCCTGTTTAGTTGACATACTGATGACCTCCGCAAGGCGGTTAACCTGATATAAGACTATATCGGCACATGCCTTCCAAAATATGAGTGTTTAGCTAGTTTAGGAGAATTGCGATTCGGATATACTAATAGTAAAAGATCGTGGGGTGATCATATGGAGGAGAACCGAATAGGGGTATGCATGATTTGCGAGCAGCAGCGGGTTGGCGGAATTCATATTATTAGGGCCTTTATCTGCGATGGGTGCAGCAGTGAAATGGTCAAAACGAATGTAAATGATCAGAAATATCCGTTTTTTGTGAGGCAGATGAAGAAAGCATTTTATATAGGCAATTCGAAACAATATATGAATTAATGGGAGAAGCTTCTTATGGAAGCTTTTTTTGTTTTTTTAGCGTCAATCCACTACTATAAGGGTATAAAATAGAAAGCTCACGGAGCTCAAGGAGTCGTGTCAACTTGACCAGCCAACATTCAAAACAGTCACGTGCGCCGCTTTTTGAAGCAATGGTCGCGCATCATGATAAGAACCCTGCAAGTTTCCATGTACCTGGTCATAAATCCGGACAAGGCTTGTTAGATGAAGGGACAAGCTTCTTAAAGACAGTGATGGCTATTGATTATACAGAAATTACGGGTCTAGATGATTTACACCACGCAGAGGGTGTCATAAATGAGGCCGAGCGGCTAGCGGCGGATTGCTTTGGAGCTGAGGAAACGTATTTTCTGATAGGTGGGAGTACGGTGGGAAATTTGGCCCTGATTTCAGCCGCATGTGAAAAAGATGATATTATTCTTGTGCAGAGGAATGTACATAAATCGGTCATTCATGGGCTTATGCTAGCCGGTGCCAAGGCAGTGTTCATTGCTCCTGGTATTCATCCGGAAACTGGTGTGGCCACAAGTCTAAATATCGAAGATGTAAAGCAAGCACTAGTGCTGTACCCAGAGGCTAAGGGGCTTTTTCTAACAAACCCGAATTACTACGGTATGGGTGTTAATCTCAAGCCTTTTGCGGAATTGATGCATGCACATGGGAAGCTGCTGCTGGTGGATGAAGCACACGGTGCACACTATGGATTTCATCATGAGGTGCCAGCTTCCGCGTTATCGCAAGGAGCTGATGCGGTGGTACAATCCACGCACAAGATGCTAACCGCAATGACCATGGGGGCTATGCTGCATGTCCAGGGGCCGCGAATAGACCGAAGGGCTATCCAACAGTTGCTTGCTATGCTGCAGAGCTCAAGTCCCTCTTATCCAATAATGGCGTCACTAGATTTGGCGAGAAAGAGGATGCATACGGAAGGCTGGGACTGGCTAGAACAGGGACTTACAGTGGTTAAAGAGTTCAGGTCCCTGCTTGATGGGCTTACCGCATTCGCTTATCACCCAATAGAGCTTCCGGGGAATCAGAGTCAAGTGGTTCAAACTGCGGATCCATTTAAAATGGCCATCTATGATGCGACGAATACGTTATCTGGCACCGAGCTCAAAGAAAAGCTAGAGGCTCAAGGGTGCTTTGTCGAAATGACGGACGGGCGTCATGTGCTTCTTGTTTTCACTCCAGCTTCCACCAGAGCGGATATGTTAAGAGTTATCGAAGCATTAACTAACATTTGTTTGGACGTTCCCATACAAAAGAAGGAACTTCAAGCGCCTATCTCGAATATACTTAAATTACCCTACTATACACCAATCTCTTCTCCAGTTGCTTTTGATATGAGAGATATCTCCAAAGTATCACGAGCAGAGGGGGCGTTTAGTCAGGTTAGTGTTCAGGGGGCGGTCGGGAAGCGTTCTGCGGATATGGTAATCCCTTATCCACCGGGAATTCCCTATTTATACCCTGGCGAAATCATCTCGGCTTCCGTGGCCGAAGCCTTGTTGCAATTGGTCGCAAACGGAATCAAGTTTCAAGGAACCGAATTTGGACAGACACAAAAGCTAAAGATATACACATAAACCATTATATGATCTGGTAAAGCAGCATGCAGGAGGAAGCGTGAACGGAATATTTATAACGTTTGAAGGGCCGGACGGCGCTGGGAAAACAACACAGCTTAAGAAATTGGCTGAGGAGCTTAAGAAACAAGGACATGATATCCTCGTTACGAGAGAACCGGGCGGAACGGCAATCAGTGATCAAATCCGCAGTATTATTCTTGACCCTGTGAATAAGGAGATGGTGGATCAAGCGGAAGTTTTGCTTTACGCAGCGTCTAGAGCACAGCATGTACATCAGTTAATTCTTCCGGCACTCGCAGCTGGCCGAGTTGTACTATGCGATCGCTTCATTGATGCAAGTGTTGCTTATCAGGCATACGGACTTGGCGTTGATGTAGATATGGTAAAAGCCATCTCGCGTTATGCCAGTTCAGGACTACAGGCAACCCGAACATACATCTTAGATGTGCCAGTGGAAGTAAGCTTGGCGAGACTTCACCATAGAGCATCGGGTACGGGCGAGAATGCTCAGCAGTTGGATCGCATTGAACAGAAAAATGTAGATTATCATAGCCGAGTACGGGAAGGTTTCCATCAGATTGCAGCAGATCATCCTGAACGGGTACGAGTTGTTAATGCAAACCGTAACGAAGAGGAGATTGCAAAAGAAATATGGATGGATTGTAATCGTTTGCTTGAGGAACATATTTCCGGCTAAAGCAAAAAATCCATTCTTAGTTTATAATAAAAAGGAGGAATCACCGATGAAACTAGTCGTAGCCGTTGTACAAGATAAGGACAGTAACCGTCTCTCTAATGCTTTAATTAAAGAAGGGTTTCGCGCCACGAAGCTGGCAAGTACCGGTGGATTTTTACGTGCGGGAAACACGACTTTTATGATTGGTACGGAAGATGAGAGGGTGCAAGAGGTCATGCAGGTCATACGCACCAATTGCAAAATTCGGGAACAGCTTGTTACTCCGGTTTCTCCAATGGGAGGAACGACGGATTCCTATATTCCATTTCCTGTGGAAGTTCAAGTGGGTGGAGCCGCGGTTTTCGTATTGCCAGTAGAACGCTTCGAGCATTACTAGGTTCAATCAGACATACACAAGGATGGATGCGTCTTGAAAATTAATCCGGGGTGGCAGCCTATCGGTAAGAACGTCAAAGTGAATGAGAACGTCCCGCCGCCACAGATGGCCCCCCGGAATTTCTCTGACATTATGCAGCAGCAGGATGAGAAATTTACGCAGGAGCAATTATCCAAAATGGTGCAGCAAATTACGCTGCAGGGCGATCGGCTGTCGCGGGCAATGACGGTGAGAGAACTTCTTCAATACAAGCTGCTGATTAAGCAGTTTTTAGAGGAAACCGCTCGCCGTGGTGTCAATTTAAGAGATACGAAGGGTTGGGATCGTCGCGGCCGTTCGAAACGATATAAGCTTTTGGAAGAAATCGATCTAGAGCTGCTTTCATTAGCAGATGAATTGCTAGAAAATGAGCAGGGTCGAATCGAAATTTTGCATAAAATCGGAGAAATCCGAGGGATGCTGATTAATTTGTTATTTTAACATATAAGAAAATAGATGTTTCACGCTATATGATGTTTATATTTCTGGGTAAACGCACTCGTCCTGGAAGGACAGTGTAGCTGTTTATCCTCGGGATGGAGCGTATTTCTAATGTCCTTTCAAGCCATACCGGGGCAAGCAGCGGCTAAGCAGCTTCTGCAGAACGGGCTGCGGCAAGACAAGCTGTCTCACGCCTATATTTTTAGTGGGCCAGTAGGAACTGGACGCTCGGAGATGGCCATAGCTTTGGCTAAAGCTATCTACTGCCAGCACGGGACCGATGAGGCATGTGGTGAATGTTTGGAATGCCGTAAGGTCGAGCATCGTAATCATCCGGATCTACACATAGTTATGCCAGATGGGGCTTCGATTAAGATCGAGCAGATTCGTGAGCTGCAAAAAGAGTTTGCTTACCGCGCTACAGCCTCCGGAACCAAAATTTATATCCTATATCATGCAGATAAAATGACGGTACAGGCTGCTAATAGCCTGTTGAAGTTTCTAGAAGAGCCGACCTCACGTGTGGTCGCGATTCTCATTACAGAGAACGGCAATGCCCTGCTGCCAACGATTCAATCGAGGGCGCAGTGGATTAATTTCACGCCAATGCCGCGTGAGCAAATGGTCTTGACGCTTTTGCAAGAGGGTCATCCCGCATCGCTAGTACAGCCCGCCGCACATTTAACGGCAGGATTGCAAGCAGCAAGGGATTTAATTGCTGCGAATTGGTTTGCAGAAATGAGAACCGTAGTGTTACAATTAGCTAAGGAGACGCTCACACGTTTCCCTACTTCCATGATTACGGTGCAGCAACGGATTGTGAAAACGGAGCTAGCGGATCATATGTCGAGTCTTTTCGACTTGTTGATTCTCTGGTTTAAAGATATGGTGCAGTTGCGCCTAGAGCGCAGAGATAAGCTTGTTTATAATGATCAGCTGGACTGGATGAGCTCCCTCGCGTTCAGCCGGGATGTCTCAGTATGGGTGCGTATGATGGAGCAAGCCGTAGATTTACAAAAACGACTGCGTTTCAACGCCAATTCTCAGCTGGTTATAGAGAAAATGCTCGTGGAGATGCAGGGGGTGTAAGATGTATTCGGTAGTTGGCGTCCGCTTTAAGAAAGCGGGTAAAATATATTATTTTGATCCGATTGATTTGCCAATTGAGAAAGAAAGTGCCGTTATTGTTGAAACCGCTCGCGGAGTTGAATACGGCAAAGTAGTTGTTGGAAAAAAGAATGTCAAAGAAAGTGACGTTGTTCTTCCTCTCAAAAAGGTGATTCGCATTGCGGATGACTCGGATGCTGATTTGGTTGAAGAAAATAAGAAAGCAGCCAAAGATGCGTTCCAAACCTGTCACGAGAAAATTAAAGACCATAGTCTTAAGATGAAGCTCGTAGACGTAGAGTATACCTTTGATCGTAATAAAATTATTTTTTATTTTACGGCTGAAGGACGCGTTGATTTCCGCGAGCTCGTGAAGGATTTGGCGAGTATTTTCCGGACCAGAATCGAACTGCGTCAAATTGGCGTACGGGATGAAGCGAAGATGCTTGGAGGTATAGGTCCGTGTGGGCGAATTCTATGCTGTTCCTCGTTCTTAGGTGATTTTGAACCCGTATCCATTAAGATGGCGAAAGACCAGAACTTGTCGCTTAACCCAACTAAGATTTCGGGATTATGCGGACGGTTAATGTGCTGCTTGAAATATGAACATGATAACTACGAGAGTGCGAAGGATTCACTGCCAACTGTAGGTAGACAAGTAATCACTTCTTTTGGGAATGGTAAAGTACTTGGATTGAATATCAAAGAACGTACAGCAAAGGTTCAATTGTTTGACCTTGGTAAAGCACTTGATTTACCTTTCGATGATGTAGTTGAACAAGAGTAGAGGCAAAGTATCCAAGGAGGCGCTGGCCAGTAAGCATGCATGGCACTAGAGGTGAAAGCGTGGATAAACAAGATATTTTTGGACAAATAGATGGGATCGAAGAACGAATGGGTGCCACTTATGCCGAGTTGGGTGCCTTAAAGAAACAAATTATTAACCTCATCGAAGAAAATAAGAGATTAAGCATAGAAAATCAGCAGCTCCGCAAACTGATCAGACAAGAGGAAACAATTGTCGAGCAGCCAGTAGGAGAGGCGGAGGAACCACTTCCGTTACCTGGAGCAGGTTATGATAATTTGACTCGCTTGTATAATGAAGGTTTCCATATTTGTAATGTGTATTATGGACACCTTCGGACCGAGGGAGATTGTTTGTTTTGCTTATCCTTTTTAAATAAATAAGTGATTTTGACCGTAGGGGTGTATGCCTTACGGTTTTTTTCCATAATGAGCAGACCAGAAAGGAAATGACGGAGAATACGTATGAAGCAAGTACAGTTACGACCTACCGAACGAATTGATGATTTATTGACGTATGATTTGAAAATTATTCAGAGTGATGAAGTGTTCAGCTTTTCACTAGATGCCGTCCTGCTTGGCCGGTTTTGCAGTGTGGCTCCCAAGGGGCGCATGATTGATTTATGTACTGGCAATGGGGTTGTTCCCTTGCTCTTAACGACGCGAACACGCGCTGAGATTTGGGGCGTTGAAATTCAAGAACGGCTCGCGGATATGGCGGTTCGCAATGCAGAGATTAATGGGTTAGAAGAGCGGCTTCATATGCTCCAAGGGGATCTGAAAACGATTCATGAAACCTTAGGTCATGGCCAATTTGATGTCGTAACGGTGAACCCTCCTTATCTACCAGTGCCTAACGGTGAGCAGAACGCCAATGAGCATTTCGCTGCGGCACGTCATGAAATATATTGCAACTTGGAAGATGTCATTGCGGCAAGCGCAAAGCTGGTGAAGGCTGGCGGTAAAGTGGCGATGGTCCACCGGGCTACGCGTTTAATCGATATCTGCTGCTTAATGAGGCAGTATCGTCTTGAACCGAAGCGCATTCGCTATGTACACGCACGTGCTGGGGAAGAAGCAATGATGGTGTTGATCGAGGGAATGAAGGATGGAAAGCCAGAGATCCGTACCTTACCGCCGCTTATTGTTTATGATGACAATCAAGAGTACTGTAAAGAGCTGAAAGAAATTTACTACGGGGGCAAAAGCTCCTTAGAGTTTTCGTAAGAAAACTGGCTTTGTAAGCATAAGAAAACTGGCTTCGTAGCGTAATTATCGTAACTTCGTAAGAATAATCATAAAAAAGTGAAGAGGGAAATAACAGTGAGTTTGAATGTGCAAAAGAGCTATCGCGAGGATGGAAGCGGCGTTGGTACGCTTTACCTGGTTGCCACACCGATAGGCAACCTAGAAGATATGACCTTCCGTGCGATTCGCACCCTGAAGGAAGTGAGCATGATTGCCGCTGAGGACACGCGGCAAACACGCAAACTGCTGACGCACTTCGAGGTCGCTACGCGACTCGTCAGCTATCACGAACACAACAAGCAAGCAAGCGGACCCGAACTCGTCCGCTTGCTGCTTGAAGGGCAGAGCATCGCGCTGGTCAGCGATGCAGGGCTGCCGGCCATCTCCGATCCAGGTTATGACCTGGTGAGGATGGCCGTAGAGCAGAGCGTGCCGGTGGTGCCTATCCCCGGCGCGAATGCGGCCCTGTCGGCGCTGATTGCATCAGGCTTGCCGACAGAGCGTTTCGCCTTCGTCGGTTTTCTCCCCCGGGAGAAAAAGGATCAGACGAAGGTGCTTGAAGGGCTGCAGCATACGCAGGATACGCTGCTGTTCTATGAATCGCCGCACCGCGTAGAAAAAACACTTACCCGCATGGCGGAAGTGTGGGGGGCGAAGCGCCGTGTGTGTCTCGCCCGCGAGCTGACGAAGCGGTACGAGGAGTTTCTACGGGGCACGATCGCAGAGTGCCTCGCGCATTTAGAGCAGTACCCGCCGCAGGGCGAGTACTGCGTGATCGCCGAAGGCGCATCGGCAGCTGAGGCCAAGGAAGCCGCTGACGGCTGGTGGGAGCCGCTATCGCTCGGCGAGCATGTTGAGCACTACGAGCAAAGCGGGAGCGATCGCAAAGATGCACTGAAGCTGGTCGCGAGCGATCGTGGGCTTTCCAAGCGCGATGTCTACAATGCACTACTCGAGCGCTAAGACGCGCGGGAAGTGCAGCGTTCCCGCCGCACTCTCCGCTATATCGTTCTCCAGACAAAAAAAGATCTCTAATCCGTGGCCGAAGCCAGCAAATTAGAGATTAGAGGAGATATGAAAAAGGTTAGAATTACCAATAGGATAAGTGCTACTTCTATTATATACTACTTTTCTTATTTTGTCACAGGTGTTGGCATTTCTGCTAAACAAATATGACAAACAATTTTTCCTTTGAAGTAAGATACGTTTTCCGCATTACCACAGAAGATACAAGCAGGCTCATATTTTTTCAACATGATGCGCTCGCCGTCTACATAAATCTCCAAAGCGTCTTTCTCACCAATTCCCAACGTGCGGCGCAACTCGATTGGAATAACAACGCGACCCAATTCGTCAACTTTTCTTACAATTCCCGTAGATTTCATCATATATATAAACCCCTTTCGATTTTATCAAAAATTTATCAATATCGTCATGTTTCGACATATCTTCTTGCCTTATGATACCAACGATTCCCAAAATAGTCAACCATATTTTCGCCTGTTTAAGTTTATAATTCAAAAAATTTTTAAATAGTGTTTCTGTTTAAAATATGAGAAAAACCAAGTAGAATAAGGGTATGTAAGGAATATATTACGTGTGGCCTCCATAAAAAGCTCAAAATTACGAAGATAAAGGCTAGCCTAGTAAGACAGAGAAATTGGAATATGTAATTCGACAAATTACGACAACTATGTCGAAGTAACGAGAGGGATTGTCGAAATTATTTAAATTTGCTAAAGAGAGGTTGTGAATGGATGAAAGAAGAGAAGGTTTTTAAAGATCCGGTTCATAAATATATTTACGTGCAAGACAATACGATTTGGGATTTAATTAATACGCGAGAGTTTCAGAGACTACGCCGCATAAGGCAATTAGGCACCTCATATTTAACTTTTCACGGTGCTGAGCATAGTAGATTCTCTCATTCACTCGGTGTGTACGAAATCACTCGGAAAATTATTTCACAATTCGAACGAAATCACTATGAGGATTGGCCTCAAGAGGAACGTCTGCTCTGCCTTTGTGCGGCATTGCTCCATGATCTGGGCCACGGGCCCTTCTCGCATTCCATTGAAAAAGCTTTCGGAACGAAACATGAAGACTGGTCATGCAGGATTGTCCTTGGAGATACCGATGTGAATAAAGTCCTCAGCAGAGTATCACCTGATTTTCCCAAAAAAGTGGCTGGCGTTATTTGTAAATCGTATAATGAAGAAATTGTGGTTAGTCTTGTGTCCAGTCAGTTGGATGCAGATCGCATGGACTATTTATTGCGCGATGCCTATTTCACTGGTGTAAATTACGGCACGTTCGATCTAGAGCGAATTCTTCGTGTTATTAGGCCCTATAAAGGGCATATTGTTGTCAAGGAAAGCGGCATGCACGCCGTAGAAGATTATTTAATGTCTCGTTATCAAATGTACTGGCAGGTATATTTCCATCCTGTGACACGAAGTGCGGAAATTTTGCTGCACAAAGTTTTTGCGCGTGCCAAACATTTATACGAAGAAGACTATACGTTTGGATTTATGGTGGAACCCATTTTACATCTGATTCAGAATAAAATTTCGCTCGAAGATTATTTATTATTGGATGAGTCTGTTATGCAGACGATGCTAACTTTCTGGAGTAATGAGAAAGATCCTATTTTAGGCGATATGTGTAAACGGTTTTTGGATCGTAAGTTGTACAAATACAGCACCTTTGATGAATCTAATCAACGTCAGATTAAGCTGATGGAAAAAGTGATGGCTGAGGTCGGATTCGACCCTACCTATTACATGGAAATTGATTTTCCATCGAATCAATCCTATGACGTGTATAGACCAGGGGAAACGGATGACAATTTGCCTATTTTCCTGCTGGATCATAAGGAGACTTTAACGGAAATTACGCATCGATCTGAGATTGTTCAGTCCATCAGTGGATTCCAAATGGGTAAGCATCATGTTTATTATCCGGAGGAGCTGTTGGAACGTTTGAACGCAACCAATTATCCCGATTTATGGGCACTGCTTGGTGAGCAAGATTAGCTAGAAAAATAAGTGCAGCAGAATATTTCAACTTAAGGGAGAACAAAGATGCTAACGGATTCACACACACATTTAAATGCCGAACAATTTAATGAAGATCAAGATGAAGTGATTCAGCGGGCGCTAGATGCTGGAGTGACAAGAATAGTCAATGTAGGCTTCAACCGGGAGACCATACCCAGCTCCATTGCCCTCGCTGAGAGGTACGATTTTATCTATTCTACAGTAGGGTGGCATCCTGTTGATGCTATTGATATGATACCTGGTGACTTAGAATGGATTGAAGAGTTGTGCAAGCATGAGAAAGTTGTCGCCATCGGAGAAATTGGACTGGATTACTACTGGGATAAGTCGCCGAAGGATGTACAGCAGCGGGTATTTCGGGAGCAAATTCGTCTAGCGCGTAAATTGGGGATGCCCATTGTCATCCATAATCGAGATGCTCATCAAGATATTTTGCACATTTTAAAAGAAGAGAAGGCCGAGGAAGTGGGGGGGATCATGCATTGCTTCTCAGGAAGCTGGGAGACGGCAAAGCTATGTCTGGATATGAATTTCCATATTTCTTTTGGAGGTCCAGTTACGTTTAAGAATGCTAGGCAACCGAAGGAAGTGCTAGCTCAAGTTCCATTAGATCGTTTGTTAATTGAGACCGATGCTCCCTATCTGACCCCGCATCCTTTCCGCGGCAAGCGTAATGAAACCGGCTATGTTCGCTTGATAGCTGAGACAGCCGCGGAAATTCGGGGTATGACCTTGGAAGAGATTGCGGAAATAACAACAAACAATGCCATTCGATTGTTAGGTCTCAAGTAAAGCATTTTTCTCGAACTTGCGGCGAAGCACAATACCGCAGCTGAAAGAAATGAAGATGAGACTGATGAGTGGAACGAGTAGATAGATTGGTGAAGAGCGAAGCATAAGAGGAATCGTCAAGATACATAGCTCTAGAAGCAAGACAGACCAAATGATAAAGGACAGCGAACCAGCTTTCGAATTCTGATCGAGTGGGTACATCTCCAGCCAGAACGTATAGCGATGAGCGCGCTCGAGCGACGATAACTGAACAAGGGAAATCAGAAGAGAAATCATGAAGATTAAACTCCTTGCAGTACCGCTGCTTGAAACGGCTATAGCTAGTACCCCTAACAAGGTGAGACGCAGTACGATCGCGAACAGCTCTGTACGCAGCAATGTCTTCATATATAGGTACAAATAGGCAGCATCTTGTCTAAAAGGAATGAACCGTGTCAGCCCGCTGATCCAACTTCGGCGGGCTATTCGCGTTCCCATCTGAGGCACATCGACGAACCAGCTGAAAAAGGCATAAAGTCGAGCTTGCTGCTGATTTTCCTTGGTGATCAAGTAGTCCCAACCGATGACGTATTTAGATACGAAATGAACGGCTGCTAACCACACGAAAATGAGAAGCAGCGCAGCGCAACTTGCCCATAAAATACTAGTTAGAAATTGCAGCGAAACGAGAGCGGTTGTTGCCATCCAGCGAAAGCTAACTGAAGCTAATCTGGTGCGCTCATGAGCAAAGCGGCTTTCCTGCCAGCTCGCTAGTAAATTAGCTATCTTTAATAGAAGAAGTAATGCAAGCATCAGTAAGAAATGCTGCTCTGAAGCGCCAAGACAGTGATGGTAAAGCGGCCATAAAATCACCCAGGCGATAAATGTCCAGAAAGCTTGCAGTGTCAAACTGTACATGAATCCACTTCGAAAATAAGCGCCCATTTGATGTTCGATCCGTAACAAAAACATGCGGTCTGCTTTCCTTACCAATGTACGGATGGGGCTTGAAGATAGAAGCGGAACGAGCAGCAAAAGCACGATCCACAGATAGGGATAATCTGTCGGAAGACGCTGTAGTATTTTTGCATAATAATAGGAAGAAATGATGACAAGAAATAACACGAGACCGAGGAAATTACTACGCGCTGCGTATTGCCAATAGCCCATGGATTCCTTCATATAATGCTCGAATCTTTGCTGCCATAAGGTACGGGTGTTGATGTCCATATTTCTCATAACGAATCCCCTTGTACGAGCTTATAGAAAATGTCGTCTAGTGACGCTCCCGGGAGTTCGGTTTGCCCGCGTAATTCGACTAAATCACCCTGAGCAACCATTCGACCTCGATGAAGGACAACGTAGTTATCGCAATATTTTTCAATGGTTGACAAAATATGCGATGAGATGAGGAATGATGCCCCTTTATGTTTCATTTTGACCATTAGTTCGAGTAAGGAACGGATCGCTAAAGGGTCGAGGCCGAGAAAGGGTTCATCGATAATATATAACGAGGGTTCGATCAGGAATGCATTCATAATCATGACTTTCTGTTTCATCCCTTTGGATAAATGACTGGCGAAGCTGTTCA
The DNA here is from genome assembly GCF_013141785.1 of Paenibacillus germinis. NCBI lineage: Bacteria > Bacillati > Bacillota > Bacilli > Caryophanales > Paenibacillaceae > Paenibacillus > Paenibacillus germinis. The sequence continues at coordinate 56,144 of NZ_WHOC01000088.1, read as the reverse complement.
GCTTGTCCTTCATTTGAAACTGCTCCAAAAGAGAGCTAGATCGAGCCAAATAGTCGTCTTTCGACAATCCGTAGGCCATAGCGGTGAGCTCGAGGTGTTCGCGGATCGTAAGCTCTTCGTAGAGCTCAGGACTTTCGGGTACATAAGCGTAGGTTGCGCGATAGGACAAAGGATTTTCAGCTAAAGTTAGTCCGTTGATTCGAATCGATCCTTTTTGCGGTTGGAGAAGGCCGAGAATGTTTTTGATTGTTGTACTTTTACCTGCACCATTAAGTCCGATCAGACCCATCATTTCACCTTGACGGATAGAAAAGGTTAGGTCATGAAGAACAGGTTTTTTTGGTAAATATCCCCCATATAAAGAGTCAACTTGTAGAATGGAGCCCATCTCATTGCCTCCCTGATTAGCAAATTATTGGTATTTATGAATCACTTTCCTATACGATCATTATAAACAAATTTGTAATTTAAGCCTAGTTTAGGGGTGAAAAGTTGAAAATAGTTAGTATACGTACGTAAAAATGAGATATAAGTAGAAATAGGGCTATTTAATTGTGTGTTTAAGCGAATTTTAGTTGATTTAGCCCTTTTTAGTAGGTGTCAATCCCTTTACAGGTTAAGATTAACAGCGTAATATACTTTTCATAATAACTTAATAACCAATTTGCCATTTTTCCATTCGCTGAGTTCCATTTATGGGAACGGGGGAACCACTGTAAGCTGAAGAAGCATGCTTCTTGAGTGAACAGAGTGAGTAACAGGGGTGAATCTTTGAGTATACTTTGTATGCTCTTAGTAGGGCGACTCTCACGTCCGAATCCGTCAGCTAACCTCGTAAGCGTAAGAGAGGTAACGATTGTCGTGCGTGCTATTTGTGTATTTTACTATACAAACTAAGCCAGCGAGAAGAGTCCTCTTCTTGCTGGCTTTTTGTCTTCATAAAGGGCTATACACATTTCGGACGACTAAAAATTGCCCGGAATTCATATGAATGTTGAATAGGCAAACTGGTGTGGGACGACCAGAAGGCAGCGGTATAGTACCGTACTGCTGATGGCGAACACGTTAAGTTAAACTAAAAAACCTTAGTCGCGTCAAATCTAATCATGCTGTAACCTGGCGGCGAGGCTTTGAAGGAGGACCGAAGAAGTGGGCAGTATCTCTATTAGCGAGACCCATGTAAAACGATCATCCAGCATGTCCTTCGCATTGCGATGGAAGCATGAAAACTTGCGTTTGATTTTAAGTCTAGCCATAATTTCAATCGCAATGACTTTCATGTTTTTGGTGTTGTTGTACGGTACGGCTACCAAGAGCGTATCCGTGGTTGTGAATGGAAAAGAAACCGTTGTGCATACGAAGCAATGGGTCCTGCAACGCCTACTGGATGAACAAGCCATAAAGATTGGTGAACACGATGAAATTTCTACTGCGCCAACGACAACAATCAAGGGTGGAGACAAAATTGTCATCGAACATGCCTCACCGATTCAATTGACTGCTGATGGAAAGACCACCACTGTTTACACAACTGCAAGAACGGTTGAAAGTGCATTGCAACGTTTACATATTGCACTTGGGGAGCACGATCGTTTAACTCCCGAACCGACAGCCGCTCTGAGCTCAGGCGATGAAATCAAAATCGTTCGTGTGAAGAAAGAGACGGAGGAAGTAACTGAGACGATTGCGTTCGATACGGAAAAGAAAAGCGACGCATCGCTGCTCAAAGGCAAAGAGCAAGTCGTCCAAGAAGGTAAAGAGGGCGTACTCTTGAAGAAGAAAGAAAAGACTTTCGAAGATGGTGTTTTAGTAGCGGAAGCAGTTGTGGGTGAAGAAGTACAAACAGAAAGTATTAATAAAGTCGTGTCCGTGGGCACGAAAAATCCTGTTGTTGTTCTCTCGGCTTCATCACCTAGTGTGGATGAGGTTTCGAAGAATGGTGTAACATTTGGGTACAAACAAATCCTGAAGAATGTGAAGTTAACTGCTTATTCGGCAGACGTGGCATCTACAGGTAAATCCGAAGGAACTCCTGGTTTTGGTAAAACCTATACAGGGACTACCGTATCAGAAGGCAGAACGATAGCGGTTGATCCCAAAGTTATCCCGCTCGGATGGTGGGTTTACATTGAGGGCATTGGCTTCCGCCGTGCTGAAGATATTGGCAGCGGTGTGAAAGGTCAAATGATTGATGTCTACTTTGAAGATCATGGTTATGCCAATAAATTCGGAACGAAGCAAGGGTACACCGTGTATGTGGTAGGACCAAAAAAGCCGTCTGAAAATTAACGTGTAAACGTCTGTTTCAGCGGGAAGAATGTCATATATACGTTGCCAGGTAACAACCTGGGCGAAAGAAGAGGGGACCCCTCTTCTTTTTCTGCGTTGAATATGAAAGTATAAGTTCTATACTCTAGCTCCGCATCAACCTTGACAAACGCGTTCGTCCCTGAAGGTCGACGGAGTCGTTTATCCTTGGTACTGGGAAGGGAACCGCTTATGATAAAAGAAGTGATTGTCGTCGAAGGCAAAGACGATACAGCTGCTATTCGCCGAGCGGTAGAGGCGGATACGATTGAAACAGGCGGCTCTGCGATCGGACAAGCCGTACTAAAGCGTATTGCGCTTGCACAGCAGCGCAGAGGCGTTATTATATTCACGGATCCGGATCACGCAGGTGAACGGATTCGGAAGATTGTAGCGGCCAAGGTGCCTGGCTGCAAGCATGCTTTCATTACACAGGAGCAGGCTGAGTACAAGGGTGATATTGGCGTCGAGAATGCGACGCCTGAGACGATCCGTCAGGCACTTCAGAGCCTTCGCACAGAATATGATGGTGCGGTTTCACAGCTGACCATGGAGGATCTCATGGCCGCAGGGTTGATTGTTCATACTGAGGCGGCTTCTCGCCGGCTGATTGTGGGTAAGGCTTTGGGAATTGGCTATTGCAATGGCAAGCAGTTTTACAAGCGCTGTGCGATGTTTCAAATCTCGCGTGAGGAATTTGAGGCGGCTTTGGAGCATTTGAAAGCTGATAAGTAGAATGGATGTGACTAATGTTATAATTTTACAAAAATTCGCATCCTAAATGACTATTTTGTATGATGAAGTTGTAGTTTGTACAACATTTCTGGCCTATTTGTGGAAATACTCTGTATGAGGTCTCAAGTGTTGTACCAAATGCAACATTATAGTAATAGAGACGGGATTTGAGCACCAATTGTTGCACTTTCGAGATCGTTGATTCATGTTTTATTATGCACCTATGCTAAATTGAGGTTGCTGGATGAATGAATCCTTATTCCCGCTTGAATGATGTTGCAGAAAGTGCAACAATTGCTGCCTAAATCTCGCCTTTTTCCCTTCGTTGTTGCATAATGTACAACAATTTAGTCCTATATTGGCCATTTCGCAACAAACGGGCTCAAAATGTTGTAGAAACTGCAACTTCAAGTTGCGAAACAGCGTTTGGACGTGTGAATTGTTGTAAAAAATACAACATTGGTAACGACTATAACCCATTTGCCCTTACGAAAGCTGAATGACTTTAAAATTGAATGTTAGCGTTTTGAATACCAGTTGTGAGGAAGCATAATGAATCAATCGACAGTCTCCATTGTGCAACAACGAAGGGTGAGAAGCGGCGGGTTCAAAGCAGAAGATGCCTTGTAGAAAAATATGTGAAATCCAGAACCTATAGATAAAGAGGTCTATATAATGAATATACCCAACAATGAAGTGATTGTAACAGCAGATGACGTAGCTACACCGAGTAAAACGAAACAAATTATTAAGAGAAATGGTTTGGTGCTCAAAAAGAGCTTGGGTCAAAACTTTCTAATTGACCAAAATATCCTGAGCAAGATTGTCATGGCTGCTGAGCTAGGGCCGAACAAGGCTGCGCTTGAGATCGGCCCCGGCATTGGGGCGCTCACACAGCAGCTGGCCAAGCTCGCTGGCCGCGTCTTGGCCGTCGAGATCGATCAGCGTCTGCTGCCCATCCTGGATGAGACGCTAGAGCCTTATCCCCATGCTACCGTTGTCCACGGGGACATTTTGAAGACTGACCTGCCGGAATTGTTTCGGCAGCACTTCGAGGGCATGGACGGCGTCAGTGTCGTCGCCAACCTGCCTTACTACATCACGACGCCGATCATCATGAAGCTTCTCGAAGAGAAGCTTCCCTTGGAGAATATCGTCGTGATGATTCAAAAAGAGGTGGCCGACCGCATGGCGGCTCGCCCGGGCACCAAAGATTACGGCAGCCTCAGCATTGCCGTGCAGTTCCACTGCGAGCCGGAGCTTGTCACGATCGTGCCACGCACCGTCTTCGTGCCGCAGCCGAACGTCGACTCCGCCGTGATCCGGCTGCGTGTGCGCAAAACCCCGCCGGTCGAGGTGGCGGACGTGGACTTCTTCTTCGCTGTTGTCCAAGCGTCCTTCGTCCAGCGGCGCAAAACCCTTTACAATAACCTAGCTGCGCGGTTCTTCACCAAAGAAAATAAGCCTGAGCTGGAAGCTCTGCTGCTCGGCATTAACATAGAGCCTTCGCGTCGCGGCGAAACGCTCAGTATGGAAGAGTTCGCGCGCTTGTCGTCGGCTCTTCGCGCGCACGGCTGCAAATAACCCGCACCAAATGCCTAGTCCCGCCATAGGATACCCCTAGGAGGGGATTTGTGCGATGAGGCAAGGAGACTTTGTTACCCGTAAATCCTATGGCGGAGACGTCATGTTTAAGATTGAGCGCATAGAGCAGCTGAAGGCTATCCTGCGAGGTGTAGATTATAGGCTGCTCGCGGATGCACCGTTAGTTGATTTAACCATTTCAAATCCGACAGATGTCATGGATCATCCGCGATCGAGTTCACCCGAATTTCGGGAATCGCTCCGGCGTCTGGCGGTATCCCAAGTGCAGCTGCAGGAGAAAAACCAACTCTCAATAAACCATAAACAAAATACCAATAAAACCTACTTCGAAGTGCCTGGCAAAGTGCTGCACCTAGATGGCGATCCTACTTACTTACGTAAAAGTATGCAGATCTATGGGGAATTGCGTGTGCCTGCGGAGGGCTTTTATATTCCTGAAGCACAAATGGCGGATGCTCTTCACAGGCTGCTTCCACAAATTAAGCCGGACATTGTTGTTGTTACCGGTCATGACGGAATACTTAAGCAGCGCAAGGGTGGAGGTCCAAGCAACCTTTCCAGCTATAAGAATTCACAAAACTTCGTGAATGCTGTTCAGATCGCTAGGCAGTATGAGCGTAATCGTGACTCCATGATTATTGTGGCTGGTGCTTGTCAGTCTCATTTTGAGGCCTTACTGAGGGCTGGAGCTAATTTTGCGAGTTCTCCTGCTCGAATCCTCATTCACGCCTTAGATCCGCTTTGTATCGCGGCTAAACTGTCGTATACTTCCGTGAAGGATACCATATCCATGCTTGATATCGTTGACTTGACGGTGACAGGTTTGGATGGATTAGGTGGGGTGGAGACGAGAGGCAGCTATCGCATGGGGGTTCCGGGTATTCAACATACGGAAGATCATGATTAAGTATTCCTGTGATATACGTAAAAACAACATGAACCGACAAAACATATGGTTTACAATATCGACACTTACCTGTCATTCGACTCCTTGGAGGGGGCTGACTGGGTAAGTGTTCTTTTTTTAGTGGAAAAGTGTGAATAATTTGCGAACTTTGGAGACAACCTGTAAGAGTGGGATTTCGAAAATTCAGCAAAAATGCCGTTGACAACAGGAATGTGGTGCTGATATAATATTTGACCTTGTTTGACATGCCTGTCTGAATGGGTTATAATTAACTAGGAAAGAGGTGGTAGTTGACAATGGCAAAAAATGCGCTGTTGGAGATCAAACGCAGTTTGGAGCCCCACGTTGGGCAGAAGATCATGTTAAGAGCGAATGGTGGCCGTCGGAAGACTGTCGAGCGTTCTGGTGTTTTAGAAGAAACCTACCCTTCTGTGTTTATTGTGAAATTAGATCAAGAATCCCACGCCTTCAAACGAGTGTCGTACAGCTACGCCGATATCCTTACCGAATCCGTTGAAGTTACCGTTTGTAATGACGATGGTCAGGTTCGTATCACCTACATCCAACATTAGCTTAATGCATTCCTATATGAGCAGACCCAGTGGGTCTGTTTTTGCATTTGAATGGACCTCATCCGGTTGGGCATACTATAGCAAAACTCTAAGGAGGTTCCAATTATGAGTCGCAGAAGAGGGATCATGTCCGAAAGCTTTAAATATGAATTAGCCAAAGATCTAGGGTTTTATGATGTGGTACAGCGTGAGGGCTGGGAGGGCATCCGAACGAAGGATGCAGGGAACATGGTGAAGCGGGCGATCCAAATTGCTCAGGAACAGCTGGTAAAACAGTATAACCCTTCGGCTTCTACATTCAACCAGACGCAATCAACGTACAGTCAACAAAGTAACAGTCAACCTAACTTCAATCAAACTAGCTACAGTCAAGCTTCTAATCCGTCTAACTACACCCCATCGAATTATAATCAGTCGACCTATCAATCTGTAACTTCCCAACAACCCTATTCGCAGCCTCAATCGAGCTTTAATCAGAACGTATACAGTGGAACGCAGCAAACGCAATCTTCCTATACACCTGCTGCCTACACGCCGAATACGACCAATGTGAATACCTATAGATCTTCTAATCCAATACAACCTAATGCAGCGGTTTTAAATCAAATAGTTCCTGGATCGCAGCAAGCAACGCAAGCGGAACGGCGCCCCTTCTACAGCTAAAGCGAATGCTTTAGCTTTTTTTTTGCGCTTTTGTTATAATATTTTAACGGCAAACGAGCAAAAGAAGGTGATCTGATGAAGATTTTTGAAAAAGCACCGGCTAAAATCAATTTATCCCTTGATGTTTTACATAAAAGATCAGACGGTTACCATGAAGTTGAGATGGTCATGACGATGGTAGATCTAGCAGATCGGATCGAAATGCAGGAGCTTTCGCGGGACACCATCATCATTTCCAGTCAGGCGGGGTATATTCCGCTCGATGAGAAGAACTTAGCCTTTCAGGCGGCACGCCTTATTAAGGATCGTTACGACGTCAAACAGGGCGTGTACATCCATTTGGACAAGCAGATCCCCGTAGCAGCGGGTCTAGCAGGGGGCAGCAGCGATGCGGCAGCTACACTTAGAGGTTTGAATCGGCTTTGGAACTTAAACATCCCTATGGAAGAGCTGCAGGTGCTTGGAGCGGAACTTGGCTCGGATGTACCCTTCTGTGTAACGGGGGGGACGGCTGTCGCTAGAGGACGTGGAGAGAAGCTAGAACCTATCGTCTCGCCGCCTCAGTGCTGGGTCGTACTTGCAAAGCCACCTATCAATGTGTCCACATCAGAGATTTACGGGAAACTGAATGCTCGGGAGATTAAGCATCATCCTTCGACTGAAGGTGTGCTAAACGCGATTCGAGAGAAGCGGTTTGATCAGCTTTGCGGAAGCCTCGGCAATGTGCTTGAGGAAGTGACGCTGGACCTTTATCCCGAGGTGAGACATCTCAAAGAATGCATGCAGAGGCTTGGTGCGGATGGTGTGTTGATGTCGGGCAGCGGGCCGACGGTTTTCGGTCTCGTATCCAAAGAAGCGAAGGTGCCCCGGATTTATAATGGGCTGCGTGGATTCTGTAAGGATGTTTACGCAGTGAGGATGTTGACGTAGATGAAGTAGGACGGTTGCAGGGCCCGTGAAGGGCTCTTTTTCATTGAATAGAGGGTGGACTATGATTCCATCCATTCCCGTAAACTGTGTCAGATTGATGTCAAGTTCATGTTAATATAATTTTCATGAGAAGCTTGAATAAATACGTATAAAAATGGTATATTTTCATTATAATATTCGGATTTTTGGGGGTAGTGCGATGAAAAAGTTGAAAAGGAGCGCTAGGCTGGTGGAAATGACGCAATATTTGTTATTCCGCCCCCATTCGTTAATCCCTTTAACGACTTTTGCCGAGCGTTACAACTCTGCTAAATCCTCCATAAGTGAAGATTTAGCGATCATCAAGGAAGTTTTTGAAGAAGAAGGACTAGGCGAACTGAATACGCTTGCGGGGGCTGCCGGAGGTGTGAAGTTTTCACCAAAGGTGCCTAAGGAAGTATCACTGAAATTTATACAGAACCTTTGTTTACAACTGCAGCAGCCAGAACGGATTCTTCCAGGCGGTTATTTGTATATGTCAGATATTATGGGGCAGCCCCAATATTTGAATGAAATTGGCAAGACGTTTGCATCCGCTTTCGCTGGTCGTGATATTGATGTGATTATGACGGTAGAAACGAAAGGCATTCCACTAGCGTATGCGACGGCAACTTATATGAATCTGCCTGTTGTGATTGTCCGCAGGGACAGTCGAGTAACGGAAGGTTCAGCGGTAAGCATCAACTATGTTTCAGGTTCCAACAAGCGGATCCAGACGATGTCACTCGCAAGGCGTGCTTTGAAAGAAGAGTCAAAGGTGCTTATTATTGATGATTTCATGCATGTTGGCGGTACCATCCACGGCATGATGGATTTGTTAGCGGAATTCAAAGCCTCAGTTCAAGGGGTTGGTGTATTCATGGAGTCTTGTGAGGTTGAAGAGCATTTGGTTGATCACTACGTATCACTTGCTCGTTTATACGGCGTAGATTCCAAGACGAAACAAATCACGGTAGAGCCAGGCAACTATTTTGACAGTAAAAAAGGAGATTCGTAAAACGATGGAACTTATTTCAACAACGGCAGCACCTGCTGCTATCGGACCTTACTCGCAAGCGGTAAAGCTAGGTAACCTTCTCTTTACTTCTGGACAAATTCCACTTGGCTTGGATGGACAGATTGTAGAGGGTGGAATCAAGGAACAGGCCCATCAAGTGTTCGCGAATTTGAAGGGTGTGCTTGAAGCAGCAGGTTCATCATTTGATCAAGTTGTGAAAGCGACGGTTTTTTTGAAGGATATGAATCAGTTTGCAGAGCTGAATGAAATTTATGGTTCGTACTTCGGAGACCATAAACCGGCTAGATCCACTGTCGAAGTGGCCAGATTACCCCGCGATGTTTTTGTCGAAATCGAGTTAATTGCTGTGATTTCTGTCGAAATTTAACAGTAACATTAAGATTGTATAAAATTATCGAAAATTTCAAAAAAAGAAGAAGGAATTTGCACGACGATGTGGAATATTACACCCAAGTCTCAGAGATGGAAAAAGGTGGTGAACACAAGTGCAAATTACAGATGTAAGACTCCGCCGGGTCAACTCCGAGGGGAGGATGAAGGCGATTGCTTCCATTACCATTGATAACGAGTTCGTCGTTCATGACATACGTGTCATCGACGGTAATAATGGGATGTTCGTGGCTATGCCAAGCAAACGAACACCGGATGGTGAATTCCGTGATATCGCTCATCCGATTTCTTCCACAACACGTGAGAAAATTCAAGCGGCTGTATTGGCTGAATACGATCGCGCGGCTGTAGAAGAAGAGGTAATTGAAGAAGGCGCATAATTCAGATTATTGAGAGAGCCCTTGGGCTCTCTTTTCTTTTGGGTGGTATTGATGCTATATTTGGTTGAAGAACTCATCGATTATACATATAGTAGTGTGTAACTATTTATATTAAAGGGGTTGGATGTTAGTTGAAACTTATGGGGATCGTATTGGCCGCAGGACAAGGAAAACGCATGAAATCGAAGCTATACAAGGTGCTTCATCCGGTTGTGGGTAAGCCAATGGTGGAACACGTTGTAGACACGCTGCAGCATATAGAAGTAACAAAAACACTCGTCATTGTTGGATTCGGGGCGGAAGCCGTAAAGGGACATCTGGGAGATCGAGTGGAGTACGCTTTACAGGAGCAGCAGTTGGGAACAGGGCATGCTGTTCTTCAAGCGAAGGATGCTCTTGGCGAAGAGGAAGGGATGACTGTTGTCATTTGCGGCGATACACCGCTGATTTCGGAAGCTACCTTGATGAGCACCATTGAGCTGCATGAACTGTCTGGAGCGTCTGCGACAATTCTGACAGCCAAACTCGATGAACCGCATGGTTATGGACGTATTATTCGCGGTGAAGACGGTCGAGTAGCAAGGATTGTTGAGCAGAAGGACTGCAGCAGCGAGGAAGCAGCTGTTCAAGAGATCAACACAGGCACTTATATTTTCGATAATCAGAAACTATTCAAGGCCCTAGCGTCGGTTACGAACAATAATACGCAAAATGAATACTATTTGACGGATGTCATTGGGATTATGACAGGCGCTGGAGAAGTTGTTCAAGGCTACTGCATGGCTGACAGCGCAGAGTCGATCGGTGTGAACGATCGTGTGGCACTTGCTGAAGCCGAGCGATTGTTCAAGGCGCGTATTAACCGTGAGCACATGCTGAACGGAGTTACGATTATAGATCCAATTAATACGTATATTGAAAAAGATGTTACCATCGGTATGGATACCGTACTGCTGCCAGGTACTATTTTGCGTGGACGCACCGTTATTGGGGAACAATGTACAATTGGACCGCAAACGGAAATTATCGACTCGACTATTAGGGATGAGGTTACGATTAAACAATCCGTCCTTCAGGATGCCTATGTAGATAATGAGGCTAGTGTGGGGCCGTTTGCTTATTTGAGACCCGGCGCTAATATTGGGAAGCAAGTGAAAATTGGCGACTTTGTTGAGATTAAGAACGCGACGCTAGGTGAGGGGTCGAAAGTTTCTCACTTAAGCTATGTAGGGGATGCGGTTGTTGGAACGAATGTAAACATCGGCTGCGGCGCCATTACCGTGAACTATGACGGTTTCAATAAGAGCTTAACGGAAATAGGCGATGATGCTTTTGTAGGCAGTAATGTGAATTTGATTGCTCCCGTGAAAATCGGTAAGGGCGCTTATGTTGTTGCAGGCTCAACGATTACACATTCCGTAGATGATGGCGATCTAGCGATTGCCCGCGAGAGACAATCCAACAAGCCTGGCTATGCTGATAAAATTAGAGCGCGAGCTAAAGCTAAGAAAGAAAATAAACAGAACAAAGAGTAAATTCACGATCTAGGAACGGTAAATCTCACTTTGTGAGGATGAATTTGGATGGAACTTCTTGAGGTTGGGTAGGCTATGAACTAGCTGTTACCCACTTAGCATTGCTTATCCAAGCAAGGTGCTGAGCAAAACTCTTAGGAGGTTCTTTTTCTTATGGCATTTTCATTAAAAGCGGAATCCCGCAAAGAAACAACGAAATCAGATATTAAACAACTGCGTATCCAAGGTAGAATACCTGCAGTTGTATATGGCCAAAAGGTGGGCTCTGCGGTCATTAAGGTTGATCAGAAAGAATTACTAGCGCTGCTGCGCCAAAATCCTCATGCTATTATTGATTTGGATATGCCAGACGGCAGTGGCAAGCAACCAGTGATGATCAATGAAATCCAGCGGGACAAACTTAAACGAGAGCGGCTGCTCCATATCGATTTTCATCAAATTAATATGGATGAGCCTGTTAAAACGATTGTCAGCTTGGAATTTATCGGTGAAGCAGAAGGGGCCAAAGAAGGCGGCATTGTTCAAATTCAGATGCATGAGCTAGAGATTCGATGCCTGCCCAGTCAGATACCAAGTTCGATCAAGGTAGACATTTCCAACGTCGGGCTCGGAGACAACATACTAGTAAACCAACTCTCCGTTCCTGCTGGGATTGAAGTGAAATCTGACCCTAACGATTTGATTCTCACGGTACTTTCGCCTCAGAAGGAGACTGCTGAGGAAGAGCCAGCAAATAATGAAGAGAAGGTCGGACAAGCGGAAACATCGAACGAGGCTGCGACTGAAGGACAGCCGGTATAGTCCAAACGAACGACAAGGAACCCTCACAGCTATGTGAAGGGTATCCTTTATCAATAGATATGAAAGCGCTTAATATCCGGGACGCGAAAGAAAAACATGCGTATTCCGGTTGTAGAATATATTATTTACTTTGATAAAATACAAGGTGTAGATTTCAATGAAGCCTATATCCTTATGTACATTTTGATAGTATACTTGGACGGGAATACAGGATTCAGCATGATCTTGAAAATGAAGATCGGTTGTAAGCTGTTGACCATTTAAATACATATGACTGAATCACCCGCAGCTTTAAATTTGTTGGTTCATTTTTCTGTAGATAAGAAAGTATAAGTTTTATACTTTTGCTTCGCATCTACCTTGACAAACGCGCTCGTCCCAGAAGGACAACGGAGTCGTTTATCCTTGTATAGGTAAACAATAACCTCTAGATGATGGATCCGCAAAGGATTTTTTAGTTTAACTTTAGGAGGATTTAGAAGAAGATGAAATGTTTTATTGGTCTGGGTAATCCGGGAAAACAATATGAGATGAATCGACACAATGTTGGTTTCATGGCCATTGACCGTTTTGCTGCCAAATGGGGTATTACTTCTTTTCAAAATAAAGGTAAGGGGCTTCTAGGTGAAGGGGTAGTGAATGGTACGAAGGTATATTTACTAAAACCGATGACTTATATGAATCTTTCGGGCGAATCCATGCGAGCGTTCTTGGACTTTTATAAAGCAAAACTGGAAGACGTTACAATTGTTTATGATGATATGGATACCTCATTCGGTCAAATTCGACTCCGGTATCAAGGCAGCCCTGGTGGTCACAATGGGATTAAATCCATTATTCAGCATGCTGGGACGCAAAGCTTCAACCGAATTCGAGTGGGTGTGAACAGGCCTGCGCCTGGCTATAATATTGCCGATTATGTTTTATCTAATTTTTCCAAAGACGAGATGAAGTCGATAGATGAGGTACTGGACCTCACCTGCGAAGCCATGCTGTTCAGTCTGAGTGAGTCATTCGAAAAGACGATGGCAAAGTTTAATAAATAAGTGAAGCCATTCTCTTCAGACTCATTGTATGCAAGTCGACTATTCGAAAATGACAATGGCACATTCGGCTAATTTCTCCGGAGAATGGTCATACTAGGATGTAATCGAATAGTCGAAGGAGGCATACATATATGATTAAGTATATTTGCAGGCATTGTCATACCTTTGTTGGGGAAATTAATCAGAATTCGATCACGGAGCAGCAGTTAGGCTTCCATTTCTTGACCCCCGATGAGCGTAGAGATATAATATCGTATAACACGAATGGAGATGTTACGGTAAGGGTCGTTTGCGACTACTGTCGTGAGGCATTAGATGCAAACCCAGAACTGTCCCTGCTGGCAAGTCCGTTGCAGTAAAATTGATGAAGATAAAGAGTTAATAGCCGAGGCAAGTGTGCCGAGGCTTCTTTTTGTGAGGGGAGTGTACTTGTTTGCAAGCTTTAATTCAAGCTTTTTCTACGGATAGCGACTTTCAAACGATCGTGACAGGCCTCAGGTCCGAAATGAAAGAGCAGCTCGTTGCCGGACTTACCGGTTCCTCCAGGCAGGTGATGATTGCCACTCTTGCGCGAGAGTTAGCGCGCCCGCTGTTCATTGTTACTCACAATATGTTCGCCGCTCAGAAAATAGCGGAGGATTTACTAGAATGTCTATCGCCTGATGAAGTGCTGCTCTACCCATCTCAAGAGCTTCTGACGACAGAAGAAGCGGCTTCCAGCCCTGAGATGCTAGCGCAGCGTATTGACGTTCTCACCAAGTTGGCTGGCGGTTTCCGTGGGGTTGTTATTGCTCCTTTTGCTGGTGTGCGTCGACTGCTTCCACTCAAGCAAGTATTCGAGGAATCCCGCGTTACGGTCAACGTAGGGGATACCGTGCAATTGGATGAGCTCCTAGGTTCTTTATCCAGTTTGGGTTACGAACGCGTGGAGCGGGTTGAGACCAAAGGTGAAATGAGCGTACGCGGCGGAATTTTGGATTTATTTCCGCTAACGTCGGAGAATGCCATTCGGATTGAGCTGTTCGATGTCGATGTTGATTCTATTCGTACTTTTGATGTAAGTGACCAGCGTTCAATTGATAAATTAAACTCGATAACGATTCCCCCTTGCCGCGAGATTCAAGCGGATAGAAAGCGTTTACAATCGGCCGCTCAGCATGCCTATGAGCTGCTTCAAGCGCAGCTGGAGAAAATGACAGACCGATCAGCCAAAGACAAGCTACTTGAAGGCATCGGACATGATATTGAGCTGCTTCGTGAAGGGCAGACGTTTCCTGGTATTTATAAATATATTTCGCTTTTATATACGGAAAGACAGACCCTCATGGACTACATGCCTAAGGATACTGTGCTGATTATCGACGAACCGGCCCGTTTGCTGGAGACAGCAAAGCAGCTAGAACGCGACGAGGCAGAGTGGATGATGCATGCACTGACAGAGGGGAAGAGCTTGCCGGCTTTTGTGCTGTCCAAATCGTATGAAACTCTGCTGCATCGCAGGCCTTTCCCGACATTATATGTATCGCTATTCCTGCGCCAAGTGGCGGGGATTCAACCACAAAATATCGTAAACTTCGTTTGCCGCGTTATGCAAAACTTTCATGGACAAATGAATCTCCTCAAAGCGGAGATGGAGCGTTGGAAGAAAAATGGAAGCAATGTTATTTTGCTGGCAAACGGAGAGGACCGTGCTGAACGTGTTCGGCGGGTGCTGCAGGACTACCAAATTGACGTCCCCGAAATTGTAGATGGGAATCTGCAGACGGGGTTTGAAATGCCTTCGATCCATTTGGTTGTCATCACGGAAGGCGAGATATTCACACAGAAACAGCGTAAAGCACGTAAGGTCGAGAAGAAGCTGGAGAACGCTGAGCGTATCAAAAGCTATCAAGAGCTTAAGGTTGGCGACTATGTTGTTCACGTGAATCATGGGATCGGGAAGTATGTTGGGATCGGCACCTTGGAAGTGGGCGGTATTCATAAGGATTACCTCCACATCATGTATGCTGGCGGCGATAAGCTGTCTGTACCGATTGACCAGATTGATTTGATCCAGAAATATGTAGGTTCCGAAGAGAAGGAACCGAAGGTTTATAAGCTCGGAGGCGCTGACTGGGCTAGAGTGAAGAGCAAGGCGCGGGCATCCGTTAAGGATATTGCCGATGAGCTGATCAAGCTCTATGCAGAGCGCCAAGCGGCAACCGGCTACGGATTTAGTAAAGACAGCTCCTATCAAAACGAATTCGAAGCGATGTTCCCTTACGATGAAACGCGGGATCAGCTTCGCGCGATCGAAGAAATTAAGGGAGACATGGAGAAAGCACGTCCGATGGACCGTTTGCTTTGCGGCGACGTGGGCTATGGGAAGACGGAAGTTGCGGTACGCGCGGCCTTCAAGGCAGCGATTGACGGCAAACAGGTTGCTGTTTTGGTGCCGACGACGATTTTGGCTCAGCAGCATTACGAAACGTTCCGTGAACGGTTCTCAGGCTATCCTTTTAATGTAAAAGTATTAAGTCGTTTCCGCTCCAAGAAGGAGCAGACTGAAGTTATGAAAGGCGTCAAGAAAGGGACGGTTGACGTCGTTATTGGTACACACCGTCTATTGTCGCAGGACGTGCAGTTCAAAGATCTTGGTTTGCTTATAGTCGATGAGGAGCAACGTTTTGGCGTGTCCCACAAAGAAAAGCTTAAACGGCTCAAGACGAATGTGGACGTGCTAACACTGACGGCAACACCGATTCCGAGAACTTTACACATGTCCATGTTAGGTGTTCGTGATTTATCGGTCATCGAGACTCCGCCGGAAAATCGTTTCCCTGTCCAGACTTATGTGGTCGAGTACGGACCAACGCTTGTTAGAGAGGCGATTGAGCGGGAGTTAGCGCGTGAAGGTCAAGTGTATTATTTATATAACCGTGTACAAGGTATCACTCAAATCGCTGATCAGATCTCCATGATGATTCCGGATGCCCGCGTTACAGTGGCACATGGACAAATGGGCGAGCAAGAGCTGGAGAAGACGATCCTTGATTTCCTCGATGGGGAATACGATGTGCTGGTAAGCACCAGTATTATCGAGACGGGTGTCGATATTCCGAATGTTAACACACTGATTGTTCACGATGCGGATAAAATGGGGCTGTCCCAGCTCTATCAGCTGCGTGGGCGTGTAGGACGATCTAATCGCGTAGCGTATGCCTATTTCACGTATCAGCGTGATAAAGTGCTCACGGAAGTGGCGGAGAAACGACTTCAAGCGATTAAAGAGTTTACAGAACTTGGATCAGGCTTTAAAATTGCGATGAGGGATTTATCTATTCGTGGTGCTGGTAATTTGCTTGGCGCAGAGCAGCATGGTTTCATTGCATCTGTCGGATTTGATTTATACTCTCAAATGTTAGCGGAAGAAATTGCAAAGCTGAAACTAGAAATAGATGGGGAAGCGGTCATTCCGGAACCGGAGTGGAATACTTCCATCGATATACAATTGGATGCGTACTTACCATCCGACTACATCTACGACAGCATGCAAAAAATCGAAATCTACAAAAAAGTGGCCGCCATTCGAACGTTGGAAGAAGCCGCGGATCTGCATGATGAGCTTGTTGATCGCTTCGGCGATCTGCCGCAGGCCGTGTTCAACTTACTGACAGTGGCTCGTTTGAAAGCATACGGTTCGGAGTACCGGATAGAAACGATCAGCCAAAAAGGGGATGATTACTTAATCAAGGTTCATATTGACCAGAATGGCAGGCTGGAAGGACAGAAGCTTATCGCATTGTCCAAAGGCTTCGATGGTCGAATCAAGTTGAACGCGGACCCTCAGCTTCATATCGTTATTCGTTGTAAAGGCATGAAACCAGAAGCTTCCATCGAATTGGTGGAGAAGTTTCTGGTACAATATAAGGATGTTCTGAAAACGAAAGGGGAATTACAGGATGTTGCCAAATAATACTAGTGAACAACGACGTTTTTCGAAAAAATGGATTTTAAGCATGGTAGCATTGCTCCTTGCATTTTCAGTCTTAAGTGCATGTGGAAGCAAAAAGGAAGGTGCAGCAACAGCTTCACCTTCAACTTCACCTTCCGCTACTGCAGCAGCAACTGGTAACCCGAGTGACGTGATTGCTACGTATAAAGAGGGCGGTAAAATTACGCGCGGCGAGTTTAACTCTTTCATCAGTGTGAACAAAATGTTCTCACCGCAGCTGGCGCAATTCATGACTGACCCGGCTTTTCAACAAGATATGTTGAAACAAATGGTTACTTTCCGTGTTCTATCGGCCAAAGTGGACGATAAAGTGAAAGCTGACGCTGATAAACAAGTGACGGAGCAAATGAAAGCCATCACGGATTACTTCGGTAAGCAAGAAGGCGGAATGGACAAGCAGTTGAAAGACAATGGTATCGAGCTTAAGGATATCGAGTCATTAATGAAAATGAGCTTCTACACTATGGGCAGCATGGAGAGTAAAATCACTGATCAAGCTGTTCAGGATGCCTACAAAGAACAAGCGGCTACTCATGCCTTTGATATTGCAACAGTTAGCCACATTCTGATCTCCTTGAAGGATGCAGCTACACAAAAAGATTTGCGCACCAAAGAAGAAGCTTTGGCAAGAGCCAAAGAAGTGAAAGGGAAACTGGATAAAGGCGGCGATTTCGCAGCACTTGCGAAAGAATATTCCGATGATCCAGGCTCCAAAGACGCTGGCGGTACGTATAAAGATGCAGACATCAATCAATGGGTGCCTGAATTCAAACAAGCAGCAAGCACGCTTCCTTTGAACACAATCAGTGATCCTGTTGAATCCTCTTTCGGTTACCACGTGATGAAAGTGGAGTCCAGAAGCACGAAGCCACTGGATGATACGCTTAAAACACAAATCAAATCTCAGCTTGCGGAGAAATCCCTGTCTGAATTTGCAGAAAAAGAATATCCAAACTTGATTCAAACTAACAATCTTCCGAAACCGGAAGCGAGCCCAGCTCCTGCTGCAAGTCCAGCAGCAAGCCCGGCGGCAAGTCCAGCTGCAAGTCCAGCTGCAAAGTAAGAACTTACCAGGATGTCCAATAACGGGCATCCTGTTTTTATTTGTTACCACATAAGAAAGCAAGTATAAGTTTTCGGTTCACGAAAACAGCTTTCTTATTGGCGATAAAATCTACCTCTAAGCGCGGTCGCTCATCATTGAATTTCTTCGATATAGATTTTCTCATTTTTGGACATGATAAGCGCAGCAGGATGCAAAGCTAAATAAAGTAAATTCCGTAGAAAAGCGTCTGCATAGAAGAATGGGAAGTGAAGAATACTATGGATAGAATTCGAGTTCCCACCAAATCCCGATCTAGCATACAAGATTTCATGCTCCTGTCGTATCTAATTACTGAGCGGAAAGTGAGGCATCTAGAGGTATGAAAGCAACTGGAATTGTCCGTCGGATAGATGATTTAGGGAGAGTTGTTATTCCCAAGGAAATACGACGCACACTACGCATTCGCGAAGGTGACCCTTTGGAAATTTTCGTGGATCGAGATGGTGAAGTGATTCTTAAGAAGTATTCACCTATCGGTGAACTTGGTGATTTTGCCAAAGAATATGCGGAATCGTTATTTGAAAGCACGAATCATGTGGCCCTGATCTCAGATCGAGATAACATTATTGCGATGGCTGGGGGGTCCAAAAAGGACTATTTCGAAAAGTCGGTTGGATCGATCGTTGAATCATGTATGGAAAATCGCAAAGCGATTCTTGAAAGCGGCAGTGGTCAATTTGAGCTTATCAAGGATACAAGTGAAACATTCTCTTCTTTCGTAGCCGCTCCGATTGTAGCTGGTGGCGACCCTATTGGATGTGTCATTTTGCTCTCCAAAGATGAGAATGTGAAAATGGGGAATATGGAAGTTAAGATGGTGGAGACTGCCGCTGGATTTTTGGCGAAGCAGATGGAACAATGAAAGAAAAATAAGACATAAAGGCTTCCTTACCGAGATGCCCCCGCATCTGTAAGCGAAGCTTTTTTTGTCTGCCATGACTGATTTCGTTATAATATGTCTATACACATGAAGTCAGGGTAGAGGAGAAGTAAGATGGGGGACTCCGACAAGGGGCATCAAGGTTATAAAGAGGAGCTCCAGAGGAATGTCAGTAACAAGAGTGCCAAGCTGTTAAGAGGTGCTGCTCTACTTGGGGCTGCCGCTATTCTCTCTAAACTATTGGGAACACTGCAGAAGATTCCGCTGCAAAATGTAGCCGGTGATACGGCTTTTGGTATTTATAATGCGGTTTATCCGCTCTATATTCTGATTTTGTTTGCGGCTACAGCCGGATTTCCGGTAGCTGTATCTAAGTTCGTAGCCGAACGAGCAATTGATGGTGATCATCAAGGGGCTAGGCGTATTGTCCATGTCTCCACAGCGATATTAATGAGCACCGGTTTTGTAGTGTTTGTTCTGTTGTACTTCGGAGCAAGCGAGATTGCCAGTTGGATTGGAATTAGCCAGACAGAAAGGGCGATCCGAAGCGTATCCTTCGCGCTGCTGCTATCCCCGATGCTTGCTGTCCTTCGAGGTTATTTCCAAGGGTATCAGAATATGGTGCCGACGGCTGTTTCACAAGTGATTGAGCAGCTTATAAGGGTGATCACAATGGTCGCGCTGCTGCTCTATATGGTGGCCTTAGCTTATGACGAGGAGTGGATTGCTGCTGGGGCTACGTTTGGCTCCGTGACAGGTGCTGCGGCTGGGCTGTCCGTGATGTATGTTTATTGGCGGAAGGCGATGAGACAGAAGCGGGAGTCTGGAGTGAGTGAAGATGACCGGGGGCAGGGGTTGAGTGATGGAAAGCGAAAGGAAGGCATTCTGCCGCCGAAGGAACTCTCCTCCTGGGAGTGGGCGAAACGCATTACGGCTTATGCGATTCCTGTTTGTTTGGGTGCTATCGTTGTTCCTCTGCTCACGCTTGTCGACACGTTTACAATGCCGCGTCTTCTCGAGTCTGCGCAAGGGAGCGAGGGGGAAGCCATGCGGCAGTTCGGGCTTTATAACCGAGGGCTTCCTCTCGTCCAGCTCGTTGTCATGATCGCTTCCTCTATGTCCGCCGTGCTAGTTCCTGCTCTTGCAGAAGCCAAAGCAAGAAGGCAGGACGAACTCATTCGCTTTAGGGCTGAGATGGCGATTAGGCTCTCCTGGCTCATTGGGCTCGGAGCCTCGTTCGGACTTGCCTTTGCAGCAGTCCCGATTAACGTGATGCTATACAAAAGTGATGAGGCCAGCTGGACGATGGCCGTGCTTGCCTTCACGGCCTTGTTTAGTACG
Organism: Paenibacillus germinis; assembly: GCF_013141785.1. Lineage (NCBI taxonomy): Bacteria > Bacillati > Bacillota > Bacilli > Caryophanales > Paenibacillaceae > Paenibacillus > Paenibacillus germinis. The sequence continues at coordinate 35,896 of NZ_WHOC01000088.1, read as the reverse complement.
CTGAACGCTGTCTCGGCCAGCGTTCTCCAGGGCGCCGGCGCGATCCGCACGCCGGTGAAGGCCTTGCTCGTTGCCATCGTGCTGAAAGCACTCGGCAACGTGGTTTTGATGCCCCGCTGGGGCATCGACGGCGCCGCGCTGAGCGCGGTGATCGCCTATGCCGCTGCGGCGGGGCTGAATCTGGTGCAGCTGCGCCGCTGCACCGGGGCGCGCTTCGCGCTGCGGCCGTACGCCGTCAGTCCCGCGCTGGGCGTGGGGCTGATGGGCGGCTGCCTCGCAGCGTTGCAGCTTCTGGCCATGCCCGCTGCGGCGGCATGGCACGTGCCTGAGCGATTGAGCGCTAGCGCAATCGCCTTGGTTTGCGTAGTCGGCGGCGCAGCCGTCTACACGCTCGCGCTGCTGCGCAGCGGCAGCATCAGCCGCGAGGAGCTGCAGCTGATGCCAGAGCTGGACCGGAAGCTGGCGCCGGTCCTGGTGAAGCTATGGCCGACTAAGGCATCAGCCGGCCCCCGTGACCGCGGCTAATGGCTCCTTTGTGGTTAATTAGCAGCAGAAACTACAGCAAAATCAACGGCAACCCTGTGTTTCCATTCATTAGCTGCATTTCCTACAGTTAAATTCCATCCAAACAGCCGAATCAGCTGATTTCCTCTAAATTAGCTGCACATTTTGCAGCAAAACTCGCTGGATATGGGTTGTTTCTTCAGATTATCTGCACTATCTGCAGCAAACGTCGGTCGGGATGGGGAACAGGTGTGGTAGCTTTGGATAGTGGTTTTGTGCTCGGATAACCTGGACTATCTACAGCAAACGTAGGCTGGTGCCGGTTAGTAAAGGAACTTTTGCAAATCCTTAAATCCCATCCTTTTACATAGCAGTTAACCAACAATCTGGAGGTGTTTCCTACATGTCAACAAACAACCCGCAAATAACCGTCCTCGGACTCGGAACGGGAGACGAAGACCAGCTCACACTAGGTGTCTGGAAAAAGCTGCAGCTGGCTGCCAAGGAGCAAGCCGTGCTATACCTGCGCACGAAAGATCATCCGATGGTTCAGATGCTGGATACGAACCAGATTCCTTATCAAACGTTTGACGAGAATTACCTAGCGCACCAAACCTTCGAACAAGTGTACGAATCGATCGCAGAGGCGCTCATCCAATCCGCCAAGACGCAATCTTCCGAGGTTATTTATGCAGTGCCAGGCCATCCGATGGTGGCGGAGTACACGGTACAGCTTCTGAAACAACGCTGTCCATCCGAGGGCATCTCGCTCCAAATCATCGGCGGGGAGAGTTTTCTGGATCAAGCGTTTCTACGTTTTGGTTTTGACCCGATTGATGGCTTTCAACTGCTTGACGCGACCAGTCTGAGCCGTTATACTCTAAATCCGCAGCTTCATACTGTTATTGGACAAGTGTATGATACCCTTACGGCATCAGATCTTAAGATCAGCCTTATGGAGGCTTACCCTGATGATTATCGTGTCGTGGTCGGTCATTCCTTAGGTGTAACGGGCGTGGAGCAAATTATCGAAGTGCCTCTTCATGAGTTGGATCATGTCAAAGGCTACGGCAATCTGTCTCTCGTCTGGGTGCCGCGCAGCGAGCAAGATGAGCTTTATTACCGCACTTTTGGCCGATTGCATGAAATCGTTCAAATCCTACGCAGCCCGGAAGGCTGCCCTTGGGATCGTGAGCAGACGCATGCCAGCCTGCGCAAGAATCTCATCGAGGAAGCGTATGAGGTTCTTGAAACAATAGACGAAGACGATCCGGAGCATATGTGTGAGGAGCTCGGCGATCTGCTCTTACAAGTGATGCTGCATGCGCAGATGGAAGAGGAAATCGGCACGTTCACCGTTTATGATGTCATCGCCACGTTGAACGAGAAACTCATCCGCCGGCACCCTCATGTATTCGGTGAGAACAAGGCTGAGGATGCTGACGAAGCTCTTGTGAACTGGAATGCCATGAAGGCGGAGGAGAAGCGTAAGAAGGGCATTGATATCACGAAGCAATCCGTACTTGACGGTGTGCCACGCGAGCTGCCAGGCCTTATGAAGGCGCTGAAGCTTCAGAAAAAGGCAGCGACAGTTGGTTTTGACTGGTCAGAGCTGGAAGATGTCCTGAATAAGGTGGAAGAAGAGTTAACGGAGCTTCGCGAAGCCATTGCTAATCCATCCGAAGTAGGGGCTCAAGATCGGCTCGAGGAGCTAGGCGACGTCCTTTTCTCCATCGTCAATGTCGCTAGATTCCTGAAGGTTGATCCGGAAGAGGCGATCGCGCAGACGAACCGCAAATTCATTCAAAGATTTTCATATATCGAAGATCAAATACGTTTAAGAGGGCTTTCTTTTGAACAAACTGAATTATCAGAGATGGAAAATTTATGGCAGGAAGCAAAAAAAGTTGCAAAACTTGGCCAGAGTTAGAAGGATTTTGCCGAAAAAAGCAGAATACTAGATTTGGTGTAAGGTTGAATATGGAAATATAATATAGGGATCTTTGAACAAACTTCAAAGTCTCTCAGCTTTGCAAAATAGCTACATAGTAGAAGACTAGATCTTCAAACATTTTTGGGAGGTAAAGAAAACACATGAACAAAACAGATTTGATCAACAACATTGCAGAAAAAAGCGGACTTACTAAGAAAGACGTTGAAGTTGTACTTAACGGATTCCTTGGTGAAGTAACGGACGCTCTTTCATCCGGAGATAAAGTTCAATTAATCGGTTTCGGAACATTTGAAACTCGCAAACGTTCTGGTCGTACAGGCCGTAACCCACAAACAGGCAACCCAATCGTGATCGCGGAATCCAACGTTCCTGCTTTCAAAGCGGGCAACAAGCTTAAAGACGCTGTAAAATAATGCGTATCGATAAGTTTCTCAAAGTATCTCGTCTCATCAAACGTCGCACCGTGGCGAAGGATGTGTCCGATCAAGGGCGTGTCTGGATTAACGGTAGAGATGCCAAAGCGAGTACACACGTGAAAGTCGGAGATGAGCTCTCTATTCAATTCGGTCAGAAAAAAGTGACGATTCGAGTGGAGGTTCTTTCGGAGTCGACCCGCAAGGAAGACGCTGCTCAGATGTACACGCTGCTCAAGGAAGAAGCTTTTCAATCCGAATAACACGGCAAGTTGTGAAATAGCCTGAGATTCCTGAATAGGGGTCTCGGGCTATTTTTATATTTGTATGACGGCTAATGCATGGTTCTAAAATAGGACATCCTCCCATATCGTAATGATAGATGAAGGAGGGGTACAGGCCATGATTGAACCCGTGAAAAACACGAATAAGCGGCAAGAAATTAAAATGCTGAATCGCAAGCTCTTGGAGATCTCCGGAGTTTTGAACGTAGAAAGCTTTGACAGTGAAGAGTTCCTCCTTGAAACGGAAATGGGCTACTTGATGATTAAAGGACAGAATTTGCACATCAAGAACTTAAGTTTGGAACAAGGGTTGGTCGCCATAGAAGGAATCATTCACGAATTAGCTTATGTGGACGGAAATACCCAGGAGAAATCCAAGGGGTTCCTTGGTAAGTTATTCAAGTGACTCTAAATGTTCAGTTCCATACGATCTTCATGATGTTCCTGAGCGGAATCGCCATAGGTGCGATCTTCGATGTGTTTCGTGTGCTCTCTGGCAAGCTGAGACTGCCGCGATGGACGATTCCGTTCATTGATATGGTTTATTGGATTGTGGCGACAATCCTCGTGTTCCGTCTGCTCATTTACAGTAATGAAGGACAAGTTCGTGTATTTATTTTTCTGGGGATGGGGATTGGCATTTGTTTTTATTTCGCCTTCCTCAGTACTTGGATCATCCGGCTTACGCTGCTTCTCATTCGAATTACGATTGCTGTCTACCGTTTCATTGCTAAAACTGTCGAAATTATCCTGATTAAACCGATTATTGGCTTATATCGTCTAACTGTGATTATTTTGGGCTTTTTACTAGCTGTAGCTATATTCCTTTATAGAATTGTGCTACAATTGCTTTATCCTGTGTGGAGATTACTCCTTTGGATGACTCGGCCTGTGCATAAATATTTTGTTATCCCTGTTTGGTTGAAGAAACTTAAGGGTAATATCATATTGATCTTTCGCAGGTTATTCTCAAAGTAGGAGGCATTCCTATTCATGCATGCTAAAGCAACCGTTCCATCCAAGCGCAGCAACAGTGTAGGCTCGAAACGAAGACTGCGTTTTCTAATGATTTTTGTCCTATGTTTTATGAGCTGGGCTGCTGTGAACATCTGGGGGCAGTTCGCTAAGCTGCAAGAGAAGAGTAGTGTCGTAGCGAATATGGAGCAACAGCTTGTTGAGTCAAAAAAACTCAAGGAGCAAACAACGAAAGAAATCGCTCGACTTCATAATGACGAGTATTTGGATCAAATTATTCGTCGAGATTTTCATTATAGTAAAACCGGAGAGACGCCACTAAGTGTCTCAAAGTCGCAATAAAAATCAACAAGAAGAAGAGGCTGTTGCCGTGTTGACCGTGGTTTCTGCATCGGTTATAATCGGCGTAGCCAGTGTTTTCAACATTTTAAGGGAGGAACATTTTACTTTATGGCAATTGAAGTTGGCACCAAGTTAGAGGGTAGAGTGACGGGGATTACTCACTTTGGAGCATTCGTCGAGCTTGCTGAAGGAGTTACCGGTCTTGTTCACATTTCGGAGATCGCGGACAACTATGTGAAAGACGTTAATGACCATTTAAAGCTGGATGACAAAGTATTGGTCAAAGTGATTAACGTGGACAAGGATGGCAAGATCGGACTGTCGATCAAGCAGACGGTTGACAAGCCAGTTGAGGAAAGACCAGCTCGTCCTGAACGTACAGGTGGCAGCAGCTATCAAGGACGTCCAAGTGGAGATCGTCCAGGAGGCTACCAAGGTGGTCGTCCAAGTAGCGGCGGAGAACGTAGTGGTCCTCCAAGCGGTGGTCCCGGTGGTGGTGGCGGTCGTCCAGGTGGCGGCGGTGGCTTCAATCGAGGCGGCGGCGGTGGTGGTCGCGGCGGCTTTAACAAGCAGCAAGGCGGAGCTAGACCGTTTTCGTTCGAAGATAAAGTATCTCGGTTCCTTAAAGATAGTGAAGAGCGGATTTCGTCTTTGAAAAAGAATACCGAGTCCAAACGCGGTGGCCGAGGCGGAAGAAGAGATTAATAGATGCAGTAACGAACCACATTCGCTTAGGCGAGTGTGGTTTTTTTTATTTGGGGTAAGTGAAGCTTACCTATTTGAGATGCTTAGTTTTACATGCCGTAGGCCTAACCAAAATTTGATTTTTAGTTGTTCAGCAGATTCGTGAGGGTATTGATAGTGGATACCAATGTTGTATTTTCTACAACAATTTAAACGCCAAAAGGCTATTTTGCAACTTGAAGTTGCAGTTCGTACAACAATTAGAACCCATTTCTTGCGAAATCGCCAATATAGGGCCCAAATGTTGTAAATTATACAACAACAATGGGAGAGAGCCGGGATCTAGGCAGCAATTGTTGCACTTTCTACAACATCATTCAACCGAGAATAGGGATTCATTCGTCCGGCAACCTCAAGCGAGCATATTTGACGATGGATTCCGATGTAAGACACCTTAATGTAGATTAGATTGAATGAATCGACGGTCTATGTTAAAGCTATTTTTTACCAAACGTCAAATAGTTAAAATAACGTAAAGAACAATCGACATGGAATTACGGGTATCTCCCCCATACGCAGGGCGAAAGTTCGAGGCAATCAGACTTTTGGAAACGTTTTCGATACGGTAAAACGAGACTAGGCAAGGGCTGAGGCATGGTGACAAGGCAAACACGGATTGTCGGAAATTTCTTTGAATCTATCAACTCATTCTGACAAACTTTCTGCTAGATTGTCTCTATACTAGAGAAACAAATAAGGAATGAATGGATGGTGTTCGAAAACATGCAGAGAAGAAGCTTAGGCACAGTGATTGGTGGCGGTTGGTCGGGATTGTGGCAGAAAGCGAAAATAGGCGCACACAGCGCTGCCGTGGAAAATCGATTCGTACAAGCCTTTGTAGCTAAGAAGTGGTCTTTACTGCTCATCGTGATGGCTTTCTTACTCGGTCGTGCGATGATTTTGGAACAGCTATCTCCGTTTGCGCTTGCGTTCATTGCTGTCATTTATTTTACAAGGAGAGATATTTTACACTGGGTAGGTGTCGCTGCATTTGCTGGTAGCTTATTCTCGCTGAGTTCGAATACGGGTTATCTTGTTACGGAGATCATCGTTTTCTTACTCATCCAAAAAGCTTTGGAGAAATTTGAACGCTCCGATATTTCCTTAGCGCCGCTTCTTGTATTCAGCTCGACCTTGCTGGTTCAGCTCTTTGCAGAGCTTGTAGTCTCAAACTTAAGCTGGTATACGCTAATGATGGTCTCCGTTGAGGCACTGCTAAGTCTAGTGCTGACACTAATTTTTATTCAAGCAATTCCTGTATTTACGCTTACCCGCAAGAACTACCATTTGAAACATGAGGAAATTATTTGTTTGATTATCTTGTTAGCTTCTGTGATGACAGGAACGGTTAGCTGGGTTGTGGGTCCAATCACCGTAGAACATGTGCTGTCCCGGTATTTAATTCTATTATTTGCGCTGGTGGGAGGAGCGCCTTTCGGAGCCTCGGTAGGAGTCATTACAGGATTAATCCTAAGTCTTGCAAATAGCAATGCAGTTTATCAAATGAGTTTACTGGCTTTCTCGGGGATGTTAGCAGGGCTTCTGAAAGATGGTAATCGATTGGCTGTTGCATTCGGAATGCTGCTCGGGTCATCGATACTTGCCTTCTATATGGGATCAGGGGCTGATGTGATCAACTCTACATGGGAGTCGCTTGCAGCTGTAGCACTCTTCCTGTTGACACCGAGGAGTCTGATTCTGACTCTTGCTAAATATGTGCCCGGCACTCAGGAAAATCTGAAATCCCAACAGGATTATGCGAAGCGGGTTCGGGATGTTACGGCAGGACGTGTGGAACAATTCTCTGAAGTGTTCCGCCAGCTGGCGCGCAGCTTTAAGCAGTTGACGACCGATGATGCGGTAAGTCGCAAGGAGGAGGATGTTGGCCATTTCATGAATGCGGTTGCGCAGAAGGCTTGTGATTCCTGCTGGAAAAAGAGCCAGTGCTGGGATCAAAAATTTTATCAAACCTATACGTATATGACCGATATGATGACCCAAATTGAGATGAAGGAGAGTATGACGAAGAAGAATATTCCACCGGAGTGGAGGAAGGTATGTATTCGCACGGATCAAGTGCTGGATGTGATGAAACAGCAGTATGGCTTGTACAAGAATGATATGCATTGGAAAAAGCAGATTATGGATAGCCGGCATCTCGTGGCTGATCAGCTTTCGGGCGTGTCCCAAGTCATGGAGGACTTGGCCAAGGAGATTAAACGGGAAGGACAGGAGCTGTTCCTGCAAGAGGAGCAAATTCGTAATGCCCTGGAGGAGCTGGGCTTATCCATCCATACCATCGATATCATTTCCTTGGATGAAGGAAATATCGAGATTGAGATCATTCATCAATACACGAAGGGCTTCGATGAATGTCGGAAAATCATTGCGCCGCTCTTGAGCGAAATTATCGGCGAGAACGTCGCCGTCATGCGCGAGGAGATGCATGCGCGCGGTGAGGGCTACAGCACGGTCGTATTCGGCTCCGCCAAGGAATACGAGGTTGAGACCGGGGTCGCCGGCGCAGCCAAAGGGGGCGACCTCTTCTCAGGCGACAGCTTCTCCACGGTGGAGCTGGGCAATGGCAAGTATGCCGTGGCGCTTAGCGACGGCATGGGTAACGGCGAGCGCGCGCGTGCGGAGAGCCAGACGGCTTTGAGCATCCTGCAGCAGCTGCTGCAGTCAGGGATGGACGAGAAGCTGGCGATCAAGTCGCTGAACTCGGTGTTGATGCTCCGCTCTTCGGACGAGATGTACGCGACCGTAGATATGGCCTTGATCGACATGTACAGCGCAAATACAACGTTCATGAAGATTGGCTCTACCCCTAGCTTCATTAAGCGCGGGACGGAAGTGATTTCGATATCGGCTAATAATTTGCCGGTGGGTATCCTGAGCGAGATTGATGTTGATCTGGTCTCGATTCCGCTCCAATCGGGTGATATCCTTGTCATGATGACAGATGGGATCTACGATGCACCGGGACATGCTGTAAACAAAGAGATGTGGATGAAGCGGATGATTCAGGAAATTGATACGACGATGCCGCAGGATTTTGCGGACTGTCTATTAGAAAGGATTTTCCGTCACCATCATGGCGAAATTCAAGATGATATGACTGTCGTTGTGGCACGAGTCGAGAAGAGGCAGCCCGAGTGGGCCACATTCCGCTGGCCAGGAATTACGCGAATGGAGCGTCCCAAGACGGTTAGTTAATGGAGAAATAGAAGCCATAACAGCTCATTTGCTGTTATGGCTTTTTATGTGCAGCGATTCCCTTTAGTGCATAGCGGACGCTGCATATTTGAAATTGGAAAATTTTCACTTCGAAGTTGCACTTAGAATTCAAATCATGTTTAACTTATGAATATGTGTGTTAACTAATTATTCCAAATCTAGTGATTTCAATAAAATTCTAAGTTGTCAGAGCTTTATATGATGCCAAAGCATCCTAAGACTGTCAGACTATCATTGGTGCATGAGATCCAAGAGAAAGGTGGTACCACTGGTGATAAGAAAAAAGCTATCACTGTTAATTATCGTTCTTGGGATTATCATTTTTCTCTATCCAACGTTAAACGATCATTATGAGAGCTATCAGCAGAATAAAATTTTGAAACAATGGCAGGAAAATCTGCAGGATATGGATCAGACAGGCTCTGACATTGAGGAGGAGACAGATGCGGGGTTAGTCGTGCCTTCTTCCAGTCCCGTAGCGGAAGCTCTGCCGACAAGCAGCCAGCCGAGCAGCCAACCAAGCCCTTTGGCCGTGAAAACGACGCCGAGGCCAGTTACTTTGCCGCAGAAGAATATAGAAGGTGTTCTCACTATCGATAAAATTGATCTGAAGCTCCCTATTCTGACAGATGCAACCGTGAATAATTTGAAGATTTCCGTTGCCAGTATTGCCAAAACAGGCAAAGTAGGAGCAGTTGGTAACTATGCCATTGCGGGTCATCGAAACCTGACCTACGGGAAAAATTTTAATAGATTAGATGAAGTCACCGAAGGGGATTTCATAGAAGTGAATACAGGGAGCAAAACGTATATTTACAAAGTAGTGGACAAACAGTATGTCCTCCCAGAGGATGTCTGGGTGCTGAAGGGCAATGGCAAAGATCGGGAGATTACGCTAATAACTTGCCATCCTATGGAAAATCCGACTCATCGTATAGCGATTAAAGGAATCATGGTGCAGTCTAAGGAATAACATGTAATATTTTGTCTATTCAGAGAGACAAGCCTATGTTAAGATTGCACTATAGTAATTATAAGGGATTCGGTGCGTTCCTCCGATAAAGGCAAATCTAGCGAAAACTAGAGACGCAAAACTAAAGGGCCTTCCTTAGCCGAACTAAGTTGGCAGCCAGTTACCGAAAGGGGATTTTTTTGTGTTCAAAAGGCCGATTATACGAGCGATCATTGCAACGTTTCTGTTTACTCTTGCTCCACAAGGGATATTTGCAGCTTCCAATCCTTCCGTGATTGATAAAGATGCTCTGAATAAAGGGATTATCTCGGTAAATTATTCAAACGCTAAGAATACCAAAGTTCTCGTACGAATTATGAGAGAAAATATCAAATATGACTACACCTTTGAAGAAGGAGATCAGTACCCTTTGCAACTAGGAAACGGCTCATATAAAGTACTGATTGGAGAGTCCATAGGAGCTAATAAATACAAAGTTGTTGAGCAAGAACAAATAGATTTAGAAATGGAAGACGAGAATACCGTATTTCTGCAGTCCATTCCGTTGATCGATTGGAACGATGAATCGAAGGCAGTCGTGGAGGCTAAGCAATTGGCTGGGAATAAGGAAACGGATTTCGACAAAATAAAAGCCATATATGGCTATATCACGACACATTTTCAGTATGATTATGAGAAGGCCCAAACTGCAGCAGATAGTTACGTACCTAATCTGGATATGGTCTACGCAGCGTCCAAGGGAATTTGTTATGACTTTTCAGCTACTTTTGCGGCAATGGCAAGAAGCGAGGGGATTCCAACCCGTCTGGTTATGGGATATGAAAACCATGCGCCAGATACTTATCATGCGTGGAATCAAGTCTTCTTAAAGGAAAGTCAGGAATGGGTAACGATCGATACCACGTATGACGCTGTTCATATACAAGCCGGTGAAACGATAGATATTATAAAAAATGATTCTAATTATAAGATATCGAAAATATATTAAATGAATGGATGAAACCTGATCTCATAACTGAGAACAGGTTTTTTTGTGCTTTTTCCAACCAAAAAAAATATTAAATTCCAAGATTTACAATACATCTTGTATCATATATCATAGGTAATGATACAATTTGTTTCAAAATCATAGGAGGTATACACATAAATAATCTTTATAAAAATTGATTCATGAATGGAGGTATGAAATTATGTTGAAAAAGACGAGTGCGCTGCTGATTACTTTATTAATTTTTATGCAGAGTATTTACGGGATTGGCTTTTTTACTGAGGCCAGTGCAAAAACGATTTCGAACACTATTCTTGACAGCGTGACGATGGCTGTATACGACAGTGCAGGACAAGTGGTGACTGGCAATGTTTACGAGCCAAACTCCACAATTCAGCTTGACTATACGTGGTCGCTGCCAAACGGTCATGGGTATAAAAGTGGTGATACGTATACATTCACACTGCCGCAGCAATTTTTGCTTTTCAATGATATCAACGGTAATTTGGTAATGGGACAGGATCAGTTAGGAATTTTCCATGTTGATCAGGCTAGTCATCAAGTATTGATCACCTTTAACAACTACATAGAAAGCCATGATAATGTACATGGCACGCTTACTTTCAGAACAAAGTTAGATACAAGTAAACTTACGGAAAGCACAACGGTAACGGTTACCATTCCGGTCAAATCTGGTGATCAGATTTTCACTCTCCATCTTAGACCATCGGTCACTTCCACAATCGAAAAAAGTGGCGTATCATCTGGTTTTAATTCGAAAGATATTCATTGGACCATTGATGTGAATAAGACGCTGGATTCTGTTCAGGACGCTGTGGTGACGGACCGGATCCCTACAGGTCTATCAGTTCCTGTTACTGTAGCCGTCTATGATTTAGGGGTTCATTTAAATGGGACTGTTGTACAAGGAGCATTGGTGGATGTCAGTAAGTATACAGTAAGTATAACAGGATCAGATCTGACTGTTCGATTCACGGAGTCTCCTATTCATACGGCTTACCGCATTCAATATACGACGCCAATTACTGATTTTAATAAAAAGACCTTTGTGAATGCGGCAGCTTTTGGAGGAAGTAATAAAGACCCTGTTCAAACCTCTGTGACAGTCCAAGTAACTCTTGGCAGCTCTTTGGATAAAATTGTGGAGAGCTATAATCCATTTACGCAAATTATTAGTTGGGGAATTAAATATAATTATAACGAAAGGACAATTGCCCAGTCAGCAGCATTCCTAAAAGACTTATTCAATGATACACAAGAGATAGTTGCAGGATCCCTACATGTCTATCCCGTAACGTTCAATTCGAGTGGAAATGAAACACTGGGAATTGAATTGCCGAGTGGGGAGTACACCGTGACAACGGAAGTAGCCGCAGGCAAGAAAGGATTTAAACTGCAATTTAATCATAATATTTCATCGGCATATAAAATTACTTATCAGACTAAGGCAAGCAATCCGGTCATGAATATTGCGATCATTACGAATACTGTTACGTCAGGCAGCGAAGCAAGTGATTCAGCAACACAGCCTATTGAACAGGGGGCTGTTCACAAGTATCCTGGAACCGTAGATTACAAGGCCAAAACTGTAGCTTGGCATATAGTTATTAACAGAGACAGTCAGTTGATGAACAATGTGGTTGTGACAGATACATTTCCGAAAAAAGGATTGCGTTTCATACCTGATTCGTTAGTCATAAAAAAAGGAAACGTGATCGTACCGTCGACGGATTATATCTTTGATAGTTCTGTCCCCGTTGAGGATGGGTTCAAAGTGAAATTCACGAATGCGATCTCAGAACCAATTTCGATTGATTACAAAACAGATTTTAATTTAGATTTGATCAGTCCTCCGGGAACTACTGATTTCATTAATTCAGCTAAGGTCGATTGGATCGACAGCTCTGAGAAAACAAAGACACAAACGGCATCAGCAACATTTATTCCAAGAATTGAAGTGAAGAACAATGGGTTTAAATTCGGTGGGTACAACGCTGTTACGAAAGAAATCACATGGACTGTGGGAGTCAACTATAACGGCAAAACACTTGCAGATGCAAATATTCAAGATACGTTAGAGTCAAATCAAAAGTTTGATGTTAATTCGCCTGATTCGCTTCATGTTTATAAAATGACGATCAATCCGGAAAATGGCAACCCATCACGAGGCGGGGAGATAGACCGCAAAAAATATGAATACACACTGGATAACCAAAACAAGCTAATTGTTCATTTCCTTCAACCCATTTCAGAACCATTTTACATCGTTTTTAAAACGAGTTTGCAAGGTCAACTGATTAACAGCACGGTTTCTAATACAGCTATTGCATATGATGGAACTAAACAGGTTTCCGGCGATCTCAAAGCGACTCTGCCCATTTCTAAGGGCGGAGAATACGTAAGTAAAAGCGGGTCGCAAAGTGGAGATAAAATAAACTGGTCCGTCCAAATCAATTATGGTCAATCTACGTTAAACGATGCGAAAATCATCGATACACCGTCAATCAATCAACAATTATTGCCGAATTCATTCCATTTGTTTGCAACGATTGTGACTAGCAACGGGAATGTCACGAAGGGGACTGAATTAACGAAGGGCGTGGATTACAAGCTAGTTATTAATACGGACAATCAAGGTATGCAAACATTTGAACTGAGTTTCGTCAAACAGATATCAACAGCGTACATTTTGGAATATCAATCTTTAATTATGGCCAACGATCACGAAACGGTTTCCAATAAAATCAGTCTCAGCGGCACCAACGTAACCACTATTACGGAAGAAACGACCAAGGTTATTCAGGTAGGTGTTTCGGATGGATCTGGCACTGGCAGCGGAGTCCGAGGGTCATTGACGGTTAAGAAAATTGATTCTACAAACAATACGTTATTGCTCCGCGGCGCAATATTTGAACTGAAACGTAAATCGGGTGAGAAGATTAACAGTTTAACAACGGATGAAACAGGTACGGTTGTATTTAACAATCTACTTGCAGGTGATTATGTAGTGAGTGAAATAACAGCTCCTCCTGGATACGTTTTAAATAAAGAGGTTAACCAGATAACCCTTCATCCGGGAGATGAGCTTCATCTTAATGTGATTAACACGAAGACGACGGATATTGGATCACCGCCCCCAGAATCAACAAACCCACCGGGGGAGCCAACACCACCGCCAACGACACCAACACCACCGCCAACACCAACACCAAGCCCGACACCAGGTGCAACGCCACCGCCGTCTATAACACCAACACCAAGTGTAACGCCAACACCGCCAACGGTTCCTACTCCTTCGACGGATCCGGACATACCAATTGATACTGATAATGATGTGCCCTTGGGGGGAATTCCACCTATCACTAAACCAGAGACCCTTCCAACGACAGGAGAATCTAGCCATCTATACGTGGAAATTGCAGGCATCACTCTAATCCTTCTAGGTCTTATCCTAAGAAGGAGATTCACTCGGTAAAACTTCAATCTTGAGACAGTCTACCAGTACATTGGGGCGGGCTGTCTTTTTATTTCGCTTAGTTAGCTCGTGATTAGACTCTCTCATAAATGGAAAAACTAGGAGTAGAACTACTAGAGAGCTAATCTTTTCTTGGGCCAGGGAGGCAAATATCATGATGAAGCAGATTCTTTTAATTACAGATGGGTGTTCCAATGTAGGAGTGAGTCCGGTAATAGCAGCAGCACAAGCTCATACCGAAGGCGTTACCGTTAATGTCATCGGGGTGATTGACCATGGGGAGCTAGGGGTACTAGGTTCTGAGGAGATTCAAGAGATTGCTGCGGCGGGCGGTGGGATGAGCCGAATCGTGAATTCAGGCCAACTTTCCCAGACGGTTCAGATGATGACGCGTAAAACGGTAACCACAACAATTCAGCATGCCGTAGGCAAAGAATTGCAAAGTATTCTAGGCTTTAATCAATTGGAGCAGTTACCACCAGAGAAGCGCGCCGAAGTGGTTCAAGTGATCGATACCATGAGTGAAACCACCTCACTCCGCGTAGCTCTTTTAATAGATGCTAGTGCTAGTATGAAGCCTAAGCATGCAGCGGTGCGTGAAGCAATTCATGATCTGTTGCTTAGTCTTAGAGCCCGCAGCGGCAAGAGTGAGCTAGCTGTTTTCCACTTTCCGTCAACCAAAACGAGGGATCAGGAATTAGAAATGGATCTCAGTTGGACGAATCAACTTGCAAATTTAGACAGGATGTTCTATAAAATAAACATGAAGGGTACAACTCCGACAGGTCCGGCGTTACTGCAAACTTTGCAGTTCATAACGGAGAAGCCTATCTTACCAAAGACCGAGGATGGGATGCTGAGTGACTACGTGGTATGAAGACGCCTTCCGTCCTGGGTCAGAAATCCAAGGGAAATGGAACGGCAAGATGTATGTGGTCGAGCGTTTATTAGGTGCAGGTTCCAATGGTGTAGTGGCGCTCGTGCGAAGAGGGACAGCTAGATTTGCGCTTAAAGCAGGTCATGAGACGGTTGATCATCAATCGGAGATTAATTCCTTGCTTGCCATCTCACTGACAGAAACTTCGTTCAAGAACTTCTTAATAGATGCCGATGATATGACGATAAATGGGAAAGAAGTCTCTTTCTATGTCATGCGCTATATTGAGGGAATGACGATTTCTAATTTTATACATAAACGTGGTCAGGATTGGATCTATGTGATTGGTTCTAACCTACTTCGAAAGTTAACGGAGGTTCATAAGAGCGGCTATGTTTTCGGTGATCTGAAGATCGAGAATATGATCGTTTCCAATTATGGCGATGTGGATCTCATTGATTTTGGTGGTGTCACTCCTAAAGGCAGAGCGATTAAACAGTTAACCGAAGTGTATGACCGCGGCTTTTGGAATATGGGGGAGCGGGTTGCGGAAGAGAGCTATGATCTATTTTCATTTGCCATTTTACTATTAAAATCGCTCGATCAACGCAAACGCTTCACTGGTTTATCCAAAATGCTGCCTCAAAACCGAGATTTAGATCAATTAACGGCCATCATGCGCGAAAATTCAGTTGCCGCCCATATCGCACCATTTCTTAACAAAGCTTTAAATAATGAGTTTGATTCTTCGCAAGAAGCCTATCAGTACTGGAGAACGTTGGTTTCAGGTAAGAAGATTACGCAGTCAACACTCCAAATGCCATGGCTGAAAATATGCTTCGCCGCTTCTATTTTTATTTTTGGGGCAACGCTCTATATGTATTGGTAGCATGACGGAAAGTGCAGGAATAGAAAGGAATACCCGATGGAAATCGATCTTGTTGCCAAGGTGGAACAGCGAATTATTGAAGAAAAACTCGTCGATCCAGGAGATGTAGTTGTCGTTGCGGTTTCAGGAGGACCTGATTCCGTGGGGCTGCTTCATGTCCTTTTTGCCCTTGCTGAGCGTTATAGCTGGCAGCTCGTTGTTGCTCATGTGAATCATCAATTCCGCGGCGCGGAATCGGATGCGGAAGCCTCTTTCGTAGAGAAGCTTGCAGATGACCTAGGGCTTCCATGTGAAATCGGCGTCATTGATGTGCCCGCCTATATAGAGGAAACGTCACTCAATGGGCAAGCCGCGGCACGTGAGAAGCGTTACGAATTTCTTCATCAGATTGCGGCGAAATACAGCGCTAAGCGTATTGCCTTCGCTCATCATGCGGATGATCAAGCCGAAACCGTCATGATGCGGATTCTGAGAGGGACAGGCCCTTCAGGCCTGGTTGGTATGCCGGAGCGTAGGCGCGAAAAAAAAGTGGAACTGATTCGTCCGTTTTTACGTATATACAAAGCAGATATTGTGAATTATTGCGCTCAGCATGAAATGACGTATTGTAAGGACAGCAGCAATGAGCTGCGGAAGTATTTTCGTAATCAGATTCGGCTTGATGTGATGCCGATGCTGAAGCAGTATAATGAACAACTTCCAGAGTCACTGAATCGATTGACGGATTTGATGCGAGCTGAGGATGATTATTTGGCCAAAGAAGCCGAGCAGGTTTTTCGCCGAATAACGACTTTTCAGCAAGCCTGCTGCCGCATAGTAAGACGCGATTTCACTGAGCTGCACGTTGCTTTACAAAGGCGTTTGATTAAATTAATATTAAACTGTCTTTGTTTGGAAAGAGATCGGTTGGATTTTACACGAATTGAAAGTATGCGTGAGTTGATTTTACAGGATAAGGTTTCTAATCAAGTCCTTCAGGTGGATGAACAGGTTTATATTGTGAGAGAATATGAATCTATTCAATTTCAGACCTTCGCTCCTTCTACGAAGCCTTATGCTTATGAGGTTGGATTAGATACAAGCGAGCTGAGCCTGCCGGAAGTGGAAGCCAAACTGATTTGCTCATGGGTGCCGGCTAGTTCGAAGGAGACAACTGCTTTTTTCTCATCTGCAACGGACGTGTTTTTGGATCTGGATCAACTTAACTTGCCGCTTGTTGTAAGGAGTCGCAAGACAGGAGATCGGTTTGAGCCGCATGGTTTAAACGGATCCAAAAAAGTAAAGGATATGTTCATTGATGCCAAAATGCCGCTAAGCCGGCGTGATGTCATTCCACTGCTAGTCGATGCTTCCGGGCAAATCCTTTGGATTGCTGGCTTTCGTAGGTCCAAGCACGCTCTGGTTGGACCAGATACAGTACGTGTACTTCATATGAAGCTAGTGCTGAAGTAATATGCGTAAATTTCGTTCTTCTAGAATGTAAATTTATAAGGATTCATAATATAAAACTAGGGGGTTCATCCTTGTACAGCGACATTCAAGAAGTTCTTTACAGTGAAGAACAGATTCAAGGCAAGATCAAAGAATTAGGAGAGAAACTCTCCATCGATTACGAAGGTAAGAACCCATTGGTTATCTGTGTGCTTAAGGGAGCTTTCATTTTTATGGCTGATCTTGTGAAGCAAATCAGAGTACCATTGGAACTCGATTTCATGGCTGTATCCAGCTATGGTCAATCCACGAAATCTTCTGGTGTTGTCAAGATTATTAAAGATCTTGATGTTCCCGTAGAAGGACGTCATATTCTTATCGTGGAGGACATTATCGATAGCGGTTTAACGCTGAGTTATCTGATAGATGTGCTAGAGCGACGCAATGCTAAGACGATTTCGGTCGTTGCGCTGTTTAATAAACCGGCACGCAGAACTGTGGAACTCGAACCTGAATATGCAGGTTATGTGCTTCCAGATGAGTTCGTAGTCGGGTATGGTCTGGATTATGCAGAGAAATATCGCAACCTTCCATTTATCGGCATATTGAAACCAGAGATCTACAGTAGCTAATGTCATTTCCCGCAGACTCATCAGCGCTGTTATGTTGTAGTGCTTTACCGGGATGTGGTAAAATAATAAACGTGTGCCGTTTGAGAGGAGGCTCGGGATGAATCGAATTATCCGGAATACCGGCTTTTATTTACTTATATTTTTGGTTACTGTAGGTATCGTCCATTTCATTAGTACCCAAAACGAGCAAAAGGAGCTAATTACTTACGATAAATTCCGCCAAGCGGTGGTTAACAAAAATGTGGAATCCGTGACCTTAAAGTTTGATGGATACACATATTTGATTAAAGGTAAGTACATTAACCCACCAAGTGGTGCTGATAAGAAGAGCTTCGAAACCCATGCTCCGTTCGAGCCTATGGTCGTCCAGCTGATTGAAGCGAATGGCGTTCCATCAGAAACGTACGAGACTATGGAACGGGATAGCGTTTGGATTAGTTTCCTAACTTCCATCATCCCATTCGTCATTATCTTCATCTTGTTTTTCTTCCTGTTAAATCAGGCTCAAGGTGGCGGCGGCAAAGTGATGAACTTCGGCAAAAGCCGTGCCCGCTTATATAATGAGGAGAAAAAACGCGTCACATTTGAAGACGTGGCAGGTGCTGACGAAGAGAAGCAAGAATTGATCGAGGTTGTCGAATTCCTCAAAGATCCACGGAAATTCGCAGCTGTCGGTGCTAGAATTCCTAAAGGGGTTCTGCTCAATGGTCCTCCGGGAACCGGTAAAACCCTTCTTGCACGAGCTGTTGCTGGTGAAGCAGGCGTACCATTCTTCAGTATTTCAGGTTCTGACTTCGTTGAGATGTTCGTCGGTGTCGGTGCTTCCCGTGTTCGTGACTTGTTCGAGAACGCGAAGAAGAACTCACCTTGTATCATTTTTATCGATGAGATCGATGCTGTAGGTCGTCAACGTGGCGCTGGTTTAGGCGGCGGACATGACGAGCGTGAACAAACACTCAATCAATTGCTAGTAGAAATGGACGGCTTTGGCGCGAACGAAGGTATCATTATCGTTGCAGCGACTAACCGCCCTGATATCCTTGACCCAGCCTTACTGCGTCCAGGTCGTTTCGACCGTCAAATCACGGTAGATCGTCCGGACATCAAAGGCCGCGAAGCTGTACTGAAAGTACATGCTCGCAACAAACCGCTTGCCAAAGACGTGAAGCTGGACGCCCTGTCTCGCTACACAACTGGATTCACAGGTGCAGATTTAGAGAATCTTTTGAACGAATCAGCTTTGATTGCTGCTCGTCGTAACCGTAAAGACATTTCGATGGCTGAGATCGAGGAAGCTTTTGACCGTATAATTGTAGGTACGCAGAAGAAAAGTCGGATTATCAGCGAGTCTGAGAAGCGCATTGTTGCTTATCATGAAGCCGGACACGCGATCATTGGTTATTATGCAGAGAATGCCGATATGGTGCACAAAGTTACGATCGTTCCGCGTGGACGCGCTGGCGGTTATGTCATGATGCTGCCCAAAGAAGGCGAAGATCGCATGATGCAGACGAAGAACGAATTGCTGGATAAAGTAACAGGACTCCTGGGAGGCCGTGTTTCCGAGGAATTATTTATCGGAGAAATTGGCACTGGGGCTTATAGCGACTTCCAGAAAGCAACCGGTATTGTTCGTCGCATGATTATGGAATATGGTATGAGCGATAAGCTAGGACCAATGCAGTTCGGCAGCTCGCAAGGCCAAGTGTTCTTAGGCCGCGATATCGGACATGAGCAAAACTATAGTGATGCGATTGCTTATGAGATTGATCAAGAGATGCAAAGCTTTATTCGCACTTGTTATGATCGCGCTCGTGCGATGCTTACGGAGCATGCGGATCAGATTCATCTCGTAGCCAAAACGCTGCTTGAGAAAGAAACACTCGATAAAGACGAAATCATCGAGCTTCTAGAGAAAGGCAAATTGAATGCAAGCGCGGATGACGAAGAGGTCAAAGTGAACATTCAAGGGCAAAGCCAATCTAACGAAAGCAATAAATTGGAGTTAAACAAAGATAAAGATTCCAATTCGGATCATTCCGAAGAGTAACAAGCAATAGCAACTCGTAAATCCGGTGTACACGTCAGGTGTACCCGGATTTTCTGGTTTTTTCGGCATATTTGCGCATTGACAGGGGATGTGAGAATGTGTAAATTAGTTGTAAATCTCTAATTTTATTACGATTAGATCATACTACTGTTAATCCTATTTTTAGATAGACAAGAAGTACACTATACGTCCCAGACAGGGGAGGAAGCACCATGGAAGCTCTAGCATTAGAACGCAAAGCCGAGCAGAACCGCGAACTCAAAGAACGGTTGCTGCAGCTAAAGAAAGAACGGAATGCTATTATTCTTGCTCATTATTATCAACGTGACGAAGTTCAAGAGGTTGCCGATTTCCGGGGGGATTCCTTTCTGCTCGCGCAGAAGGCAGCGCAAACCGATGCTGATGTGATAGTATTCTGTGGCGTTCATTTCATGGGGGAAAGTGCTAAGATTCTTGCTCCTAACAAAACAGTCATTATTCCTGACGAACGTGCAGGCTGCCCGATGGCGGATATGGTGAATGTAGAAGGTCTGCGTGCTTTGAAACGCCAGCATCCTAATGCCAAAGTTGTTGCTTACATTAATACATCTGCTGATGTGAAATCAGAAACAGATATTTGCTGTACTTCGGCAAATGCCATCAACGTCATCAATTCCGTCGATTCAGATGAGATCATCTGGGTACCGGATAAAAATTTGGGTGACTATGTATCAAAATTCACAAGCAAAAAAGTGATCATCTGGGAAGGCTATTGCAATACGCATGATATGCTGACCGTTAAAGATGTGGAAGAAATGAGAGCTCAATACCCGAATGCTCAGTTCGTTGTTCATCCGGAATGTCGTCCAGAAGTTGTTAAACTGGGAGATTTCGTCGGTAGTACGACAGCGATTATCAAATATTGCAAAGAGTCCGATTGCAAAGAGTTTATCGTTGGAACGGAGGATGGAACTGGATACCAGCTTCGTCTGGACAGTCCAGATAAACAGTTCCATTTTGCAACCAAATATTTGGTATGCCCGAATATGAAAGTAAACAATTTGAAGAAAATTGTGAAGTGTCTTGAAACGATGCAGCCAGAGATTTATGTGCCAGAAGATGTAGCTGATAAAGCAAGATTGTCCTTAGAGCGCATGTTACAAGTAAAGTAGCATGCGCTACTCTCTTGTTTAATAGGTAGGGTACCCTCGCAAAGCATTCCTATAGTCGATTAATCCATCGGATACGTTTGCTTTGCGAGCTATTAATGGTGAAGAACAGGTGAAGCGGCATGATTCCTAGATACCTCGTAGATGTAGATTTAGATTCCATTCCTCATGTACATACAGATGTTATTGTGATTGGCGCGGGCATTGCAGGTTTATTCACTGCTCTTCGCGCTAGTGAAAATAAGAAAGTGCTGATGATTACGAAGAAATCGCTCCTCGACAGTAACACACGCTATGCGCAAGGCGGAATTGCTGCTGTTATATCAGACGAGGATTCACCGGAATATCATATGCAGGATACTCTGATAGCAGGTGCAGGTCTATGTTCGCCGGAGGCCGTTGACGTTCTCGTTCATGAAGGCCCCAACGGCGTCCAGGACCTCATTCGTATGGGTACCCAGTTCGACCTTGAGAACGGGGAGTTTGCTTTGACCAAAGAGGGAGCGCACAGCCAACGTCGTATTTTGCATGCGCATGGCGACGCCACAGGCGCTGAAATTGTACGAGCTCTTTCGGAACGCACGAAGCAAGATCCGAACATTGAGATCTGGGACGATCACTTCGTGATCGACCTGATCACGCAGGATGGCGAGTGCTATGGCGCACTCGTACAGAAGCCTAGCGGCCAGCGGGTATTCGTCCGCGGCAATGCTACGATCCTTTGCTCCGGCGGGGCGGGACAGCTGTTCCGCTACACCACAAACCCTGACATCGCCACAGGCGATGGGATTGCGATTGCTCATCGCGCAGGTGCGCAAATTCAGGACGTGGAATTTATTCAATTCCACCCCACGGCGCTCTGCTACCCTGGTGCTCCGCGCTTCCTGATCTCGGAAGCGGTGCGCGGCGAGGGGGCTTATCTCCGCAATATCAAGGGGGAGCGCTTCATGGAGCATTACCATCCCCAGCTTGAGCTAGCGCCTAGGGATGTCGTAGCCCGTGCCATTGTCGACGAGATGGAGAATTGCAAATCGACCTTCGTCTACATCGACATTACGCACGAATCCGAAGAGTTAATTAAACATCGATTCCCGACGATATATGAATATTGCCTCAACTACGGTCTAGATATGAGCACCGACTGGATTCCGGTTGCTCCTGCAGCTCATTATATGATGGGCGGCGTCAAAACAGATTTACACGGAGAAACGATCGTTCGCCGTCTTTTCGCTTGTGGGGAAGTGTCTTCTACAGGTGTACATGGCGCTAATCGATTAGCCAGTAACTCGCTGTCGGAAGCTATTGTGTTTGGTAGAAGAATCATCGAACGAATACAGGAGCTCGCTCCTTTGGAAGGTAACATTCAAATACGCGCTGAATCCAAAGCGCCAAGAACGGAAATCCCGAATCAAGCCGTTGTCGAGAAAAAGCTTAAGCTGCAAAAGGTTATGCTTCGTTACGCGGGACTGAAACGTTCAGCCAAAGGCTTGCAAAAAGGGTATGACGAATTGGCAAGACAACTCTCTATCTTCGGTTCTTTGATGACGAAACGCGAAGATTATGAGTTTGCGAATTTACTTAACTGTGCGCTTCTAACGACAACAGCGGCTCTAGCGCGGGAAGAAAGTCGCGGCGGTCATTACCGGGAAGATTTCCCCGAACGGGATGATCAAGCATGGAAGAAGCATATTGTTTTTAAGCGCGGGGAAGATAGCATTGAGGAGTGGATTTAACATGCTCGATTTAAATATGGAACTCATTCGTAAACATATTCGGCTTTGGTTGGAAGAGGATATTGGAACCGGCGATGTCACGACTCTGACAACGATCCCTTTGGAACATGCGTCCAAAGGGATTATCCACGTCAAAGAAGACGGAATTGTCTGTGGACTCCGAATCGCCCAAGAAGTTTTTGCTGTGGTCGATGCTTCTCTTCGTTTTGAAACTAAAGTAGTTGAAGGATCGTCTGTTTATAAAGGGACCATACTAGCTGAAGTGGAAGGCAATACGCGCAGTATTCTGCTGGGTGAAAGATTAAGCCTTAATTTGATGCAGCGATTATCAGGAATTGCGACCAAGACGCGTGAGTTTGTCGATGCTTTAGAAGGCGTGCCGACTAGACTTGTCGATACGCGGAAAACGACTCCGGGACACAGACTGCTTGAGAAGTATGCTGTACGAGTGGGTGGCGGTCATAATCATCGATTCGGACTCTATGATGCTGTGATGATTAAAGATAATCATATTAAAGGCTCAGGAGGCATCACACAAGCTGTACAAGCGGCTCGGCAGCAGATCCCCCACACGATGAAGATCGAGGTGGAGGTCGAGAATTTTGAGCAATTGCACGAAGCATTAGCGGCTGGTGCGGATATCATCATGCTCGATAATATGATTCCTGCGAAGATGAAAGAAGCAGTTTCCATAATTAAAAGTAAAGCGCCGCATATTGTAGTAGAGGGATCAGGTTCTGTAACACCTCAGACCATTAAAGCGATGGCAGAAACGGGCGTCGATGTGATCTCCGTTGGGCGCTTGACGTATTCGGTTGCAGCGCTGGATATCTCATTAGATCTGAATGAGCGGAAGGAGACCGCGCTATGATTCTCGTTATCGATGTTGGGAATACGAACATTGTGCTCGGTCTCTATCAAGAGCGAACGCTCCTTCATCACTGGCGGGTTAGTACGAACCGTTCAGCGACAGTCGATGAGTATGGGATGCAGCTGCATAGCCTTTTTCAACACTCGGGCATCTCATTTGCGCAAGTGGAAGGTGTCATTGTCTCTTCCGTTGTTCCTCCGCTTATGAATGTAATGGAAAACCTTTGCTTACACTATTTGAAAAGGACGCCATTCATCGTTGGTCCTGGTATTAAGACAGGGCTGAACGTGCGTGTAGACAATCCCAAAGAGGTCGGCGCTGATCGCATAGTAAATGCTGTCGCGGCTCTTGAGCTGTACGGGGCACCTTGTATCATTGTTGATTTCGGGACGGCCACAACATACGACTACATCGATCCTTCCCAGCAGCTTGTTGGCTGCGCGATTGCACCGGGAATCGGTATCTCAACGGAAGCATTATATCAAAAGGCGGCGAAGTTGCCTCGCATTGAGCTGGTCAAGCCGAAGAGCGTCGTTGGTCGTAATACCGTAGCGGCGATGCAGGCAGGGATTATTTTCGGCTATGTAGGCCAAGTTGATGGGATTGTCGAGCGTGTCATTCAAGAATTTAATGTCAATCCAACAGTTATTGCTACGGGTGGTCTTGCGGAACTGATTTCCAGTGAATCTCGTACCATTCAGATCGTCAATCCACTGCTGACCCTGCAAGGTCTACAAATGATTTATGAGAAAAATGCATAAGCTGTTTAGGGAAAGGATTTAACATGGGCGATTATTTGATTCGAGGAACAGCGCTGGGTGGAAAAGTTCGCGCTTTTGCCGTTGAAACGACTGTCCTCACAGAAGAACTTAGCCAAAGACACCAAACAACACCAACAGCCACGGCCGCATTAGGAAGAACGGCTGCTGCGGGACTTCTCATTGCAGCTATGCTGAAGGGTGAAGAACATCTCATTGTTCAAGTAAAAGGCGATGGACCCATCGGTCAAATTGTGGTCGATGCGAATGCGAAGGGTGAGGTACGCGGTTATGTCGATAATCCGTTAGTCGATCCTCCCCTTAAAGAGAATGGCAAGCTAGATGTTGCTGCTGCGGTGGGAACTGATGGATTTTTGTACATAACGAAGGATTTAGGTATGAAAGAGCCTTATAAAGGCAGCGTTCCGATCGTTTCAGGAGAATTGGCTGAAGATTTCACGTATTATTTTGCCAAGTCTGAACAAACGCCTTCGGCTGTAGCGCTAGGGGTATTGGTTAATACGGATCACTCCATCCTTGCCTCGGGTGGATTCGTTATTCAATTGCTCCCAGGATTAACAAATGATGAAATTGGAGACATTGAAGAGATGCTTTCTCGCATTCCATCCTTCACAAGTATGCTAGGTGGGGGTTTGAATCTAGAAGAAATCCTTCAAACGGTGCTACCATCTTTCCAGAAGCTTGATCAGATGGATGTCATGTTCCGTTGTAAATGCAGTCGTGAAAGAGTTGAAACAACGCTTATTTCCTTAGGGAAGATTGAGCTGCAAGAAATTCTTGAAGATGAAGGGTTTGCTGAAGTCGTCTGTCATTTCTGCAATGAAGCTTATCGCTTTAACGAAGATGATTTGAAGCGGATGATTGAACTATAGAGCAAGCAGCATTATAGATGTAAAGAGGGAGTCAGGATGCAAACGTGAAGCGATTGTGGGGAGTCATTATCGTAATGGCTGTAGGTAATCTCGTGCTCGCATCCTTGCTGGTCACCCATACCATGAACCAATCAGAACCAAGTCAACCACCAGAACCTGAGAAGCAGGGTGAGCAGAAGAATGATCGGGTAGTCGCCAAAGTTGGAAATCGTGATTTGACCATTCTGGAGCTTCAAACAGCTCTTGAACGTCATTATGGGGCAGAACTGCTGGGTCAAATGTTGGATCGTGAAGTGATACGTCTGGAAGGAAACGAGACAGGGACTTCGATTGGAAGCGCGGAGATTAACCGTGAGTTGAAACGGATGCAGCAAGGTTATGAGAGTGAGCAACAATTTTATGCATCCATGCAAAATCAGTTAGGTTTGTCAGAGCAAGAAATCAAGGAAGATGTTACCAATAAACTCTTACTCGAGAAGCTCGCAACCAAAAATATTCAAATAACGGATGCTCAGGTAGAAGACTATATAAAGACGCATGCCGATGAGTTCAAGCAAGATACCGAATATAATATTCTTCAGATTATCGTGTCGACCAAGGATCAAGCGAATAAAGTCATTGCGGAGCTGGCAAAAGGAGAGAGTTTTGCGACCCTTGCCAGAGATCGTTCGCTGGATGATGCAACCAATACCACCGGCGGTGATTTGGGTTGGATTGAAGGAGACGATCCCTTTGTTGCTGCTCCCGTTCTTGAAGCGGCGAAACTGCTGAAGGTGGGAGAAGTGAGTAAGCCTGTCCCTCTGCCACAAGGATTCGCGATTGTGAAGCTGAAGAATCGGCGAGAGAAAGTAAATCCAGATCTTGCTTTCGTTCGAGAAAATGTACGGAGAGAGCTAGCGCTTCGGGAAGCACCGCCTCTCAAGGATTATGTGCAGCAGCTTCGAGTGAAATGGAAGGTTAACATCCTTGACCCTCAATTGCGTTGACATTCTGTGAAAATATGGTTGACAACCAGTAAGTGCATTGATAAGATGAATGTATTAATACCGACTAATTAACTCGGAAATCATCGATTATTTAACCTGGAGGGGAAATAGCATGGCAAGATTAGTGCAAAGCATTACGGAATTGATTGGCGATACACCGCTTGTTCGTTTAAACCGCGTTGTTCCAGAAGGAAGCGCAGAGATTTATGTGAAACTTGAGTACCAAAATCCAGGTGCCAGCGTAAAAGACCGTATTGCCATCTCCATGATCGAAGTAGCTGAGCAAGAAGGTATATTGAAGCCAGGCGATACGATTGTTGAGCCGACTAGCGGTAACACAGGAATCGGAATAGCTTTAGTCGCAGCTGCAAAAGGATACAAGGCGATTCTGGTTATGCCAGAAACGATGTCTTTGGAAAGACGTAACCTGCTTCGCGCTTACGGGGCTCAGCTAGTTCTGACGCCAGGAGCAGAAGGAATGAAGGGCGCGATCAAACGTGCTGAGGAGCTTCAAGCAGAGAATCCTTCCTACTTCATCCCGCAACAATTCAAAAACTTAGCAAACGTGAAAGTTCACCGTGAAACAACAGGTCCGGAAATCGTTGAAGCGATTAATGCTCACGATGGCAAATTGGACGCTTTCATTGCAGGTATCGGTACGGGCGGAACAATTACAGGCGCAGGTGGCGTGCTGAAAGAAAACTTCCCGAACATCAAGATTTATGCCATTGAACCAGCTGCATCCCCGGTACTTTCCGGCGGCAAGCCAGGTCCTCATAAAATTCAAGGTATCGGCGCAGGCTTTGTTCCGGACATTCTGAACACAAGCATTTACGACGAGATTATTGCTGTTGAAAACGAAGATGCTTTCGAAACTTCACGTCGTGTAGCCAAAGAAGAAGGTATCCTTGGTGGTATCTCCTCCGGTGCAGCGATTTTTGCAGCGCTTAAAGTTGCTAAAGAGCTTGGCGCAGGCAACCGTGTAGTTGCTGTGATTCCAAGTAACGGTGAGCGTTACCTTTCTACGCCATTGTATCAATTCGAAGAGCAATAAGATTACTTGCTACGAACGAGCCTCCAGCTGCTGCAGCCGGGGGCTTTTTTTCTGTGTAAGGTTGGAGTATACTAATGGACAACTAATCATCGGATGTCACAGGAAGGAGGGCAAATATGATCCTAACAACAGTAGAGCAGTGGCGTAATTGGTCCTCCACGTACACGATGCTGCCTTATGTCATTAAACTGGGACTTGCCGACGACCGGATCGCTTCTTGGCAAGAAGCGTGGAAAGAAGCCGCGCCTGATTCCTTTGTTCTGGAAAGCGGCAAAGGGGGACGTTACACGTGCTTCGGTTTACAGCCGTTTTCTACGATTCATGGAAACGGTTTGGATGCAGAAATGACTATGATCAACCAAGTTGATAAAGGCAAGCCTCAAGTTTCACACTTGCAAGGAAACCCGCTAGACATCGTGAAGCAATGGATGTCAGCTTATCACAGCCCCAAAGTCGAAGGAGCTCCTAAGTTTCTTGGCGGCTGTGTAGGTTATTGGAGCTATGACGTGATCCGCACCATTGAGAAACTCCCGGAGCAAGCGGCAAATGATTTGCCGATTCCGGATTATAGCTTCGCTATGTATGATCAAGTCTGGACCTTGGATCATATCGATAAGAGTCTGTACATTGCGGTGCATATGCCGCTTGAGAAGAGCCGAGCAGCCGATGACACTTATCTCCGGCAGCTTTACGCACAGGCGCACGCTCAGGCTGAGGCGATGCTCTCTCGCTGGCATGCGATCCGCTCCAACAGCTGTTCAGGCTCGCACCTGAGCGGTGCGGACCAACCGACGATCGCGCGCGAGCAGCTGCACATCGACGTCGAGAGCATCGCAGGCATCCAGCCTGCCTTCGGCAAAGCCGATTACATCGCGGCGGTGCAGCGCATTCAAGGCTACATCTCCCAAGGTGACGTGTTCCAAGTCAACTTGTCCGTTAGACAGAGCCGGCAGCTGCGCACGACGCCGGAGGAGATCTACGAGGCGCTGCGCATCGTCAATCCCTCGCCTTACATGGGCTTGCTGCGTTTCGCAGGCTTCGCCCTCGTCTCCGGCTCGCCGGAGCTGCTCGTGCAGCTTGAGGACGGCGTCCTGCGGACGCGTCCTATCGCTGGCACACGCCCGCGCGGCAAGGACGAGCAGGATGACCTGCGCCTAGCCGGCGAGCTCATCGACAACGACAAAGAGCGCGCCGAGCACGTCATGCTGGTCGATCTCGAGCGCAACGACCTTGGCCGCATCTCGAAGTACGGCTCCGTCCGTGTGAAAGACTTCATGGTCATCGAATACTACTCCCATGTGATGCATATCGTCTCGGAAGTCGTCGGCGAGCTCGCAGAGGGGAAGGACGCCTATGATGTCATAGCGGCGACCTTCCCAGGAGGCACGATTACAGGTGCTCCAAAGATTCGCACCATGGAAATTATTGAAGAATTAGAGCCAGTTCGCCGCGGTCCTTATACAGGATCCATGGGGTGGATTGACTATAATGGAAATATGGAATTTAATATAATTATACGGACGCTGGTAGCTGTTCAAGGGTTGGGCCACATTCAAGCAGGGGCAGGCATCGTCATTGATTCCATACCTGAACGTGAGTACATTGAATCCTTGAATAAAGCCAAAGCGATGTGGAAAGCGATAGAATATAGCGAGCGGAGCATGAGCCGAGCTTAAGCCCTAGCAGGGCTGACGAAAGGGGAGCTTAGAATGATTTTAGTGATTGATAATTATGATTCGTTTACGTACAACCTCGTCCAATATTTGGGGGAGATCGGTGAAGAAGTCGTCGTTCGTCGTAATGACGAAATTGATTTAGCTGGCGTTGAGGCTTTGGCGCCCGATCATATTCTAATATCTCCAGGTCCTTGCACGCCGAATGAAGCCGGAATTAGCTTATCACTTATCGACCATTTCAAGGGTAAAATCCCCATCTTCGGCGTCTGTCTAGGCCATCAATCGATTGGTCAAGCTTTTGGCGGCGACGTCATTCGCGCAGAGCGCTTAATGCATGGTAAAACTTCGGAGATTTTCCATGATGGTAAAACCTTGTTCGAAGGGCTTCCATCCCCTTTTATAGCGACTCGGTATCATTCCTTAATCGTCAAAGTCGAGACACTGCCTGATTGCTTGGAAGTTAGTGCGCGTACAGCTGAGGGTGAAATTATGGCATTGCGCCATAAGGAATATCCGATTGAAGGCGTGCAGTTCCACCCAGAATCGATCATTACTCAGCACGGTCATCAGATCCTGCGGAATTTTCTTCGCCGCACGGCCAAAGCGGGAGTTTAATTTATGATTATTAGCGTCAATGGGATTCTAACAAATGATAAGGAAGCTGTGGTCTCGGTTTACGATCACGGCTTTCTTTACGGCCTCGGCCTTTTCGAGACATTTCGCACCTATAAGAAAGAACCGTTCCTGCTGCCCGAGCATCTTCGGCGTCTAACAGAGGGCTGCCGTGAGCTTGGGATTGGCTATGAGCCGGACCTTGCACACATTCAGCGTCTGATTGATGAGCTGCTTAAAGCCAATAACCTAGAGGATGCGTATATCCGCTACTCCGTTTCGGCCGGAGTTGATATCCTTGGGCTGCCATCAGGCGTCTATCAAAACCCAACAGAGATCATTTACATCAAGTCGCTTCCACCAAGGGACGAGCAGATCTATACACAGGGCAAAGCGCTGCAGCTGCTGAAGCTGCCTCGTAATACGCCGGAAGGTCTATACCGCTTCAAGTCCTTTCACTATATGAATAATATCCTTGCTAAAAGAGAGCTGCAGCAGTATGACTGGGCAGCTGGCGCAGAAGGCCTGATGCTGACCGAAGAAGGTTATGTAGCTGAGGGCATCGTGAGCAACATCTTTTTTATAAAGGATAGAGCCTGCTATACGCCATCGCTGGATACAGGCATCTTACCTGGCATCACAAGAGCCTATGTGTTACAGCTGGCACAGCAGCAGCAGATTCCTACACAGGGCGGCCTATACAGATGGGAAGATCTTCTGGAAGCCGATGAGGTGTTTATCGTTAATTCTATACAAGAGATCTTACCCATCACGACATTGTTCACACCCAGTGGACAATCACAAGCTGTTGGAAAGGGTGTCGTAGGTCCGATAACCCGCCAACTATGCGAACTTTATAACTAACATTTGAAAACAACAGGAAGTGAACGGTAATGAAAGTGTTATCCTGTAGAGGACATGAGCTGCCCATTGGTGATCGGACGATCATTATGGGCATATTAAACGTAACCCCAGACTCCTTTTCCGACGGTGGAAATTACATTAGGGTTGAGGATGCGGTGCGCAGAGCTCGCCAAATGGTAGCCGAAGGCGCTGACATCATTGATATCGGGGGAGAATCGACCCGACCGGGTTTTGCCAAGGTCACACAAGAAGAAGAACTGCAGCGGGTTATTCCGGTCATTGAGGCAATAAGCAAGGAAGTAAACATTCCTATTTCTATAGATACTTACAAAGCGGAGGTCGCGAAGCAAGCATTAGAAGCGGGAGCGCATATTATCAACGATGTATGGGGTGGCCAAGCCGACGTTGGAATGGCAATCGTTGCGGCCAGCTACGATTGTCCGTTTATCATCACACATAATCGTGTGAACCCGACGTATTCTGATTTTCTCCGTGACGTCACAACCGACTTACAGCTCTATGCGAATCAAGCCAGAGAAGTTGGCGTTCGGGAAGAGCGTATTATTTTAGACCCAGGCATCGGATTTGCTAAGACCTACGAGCAGAACTTGTTCCTCATGAACCATCTGCGTACGATCGTCGATCTCGGATATCCGGTCCTTTTAGGCACATCCCGCAAAAGCGTCATTGGCTTAACGCTCGATCTGCCTCCTGAGGAACGTTTGGAAGGAACAGCATCGACAGTGGTGCTTGGAATTGCCCAAGGCTGTGGGATGATCAGAGTACACGATATTCAAGCGATGAAACGTTTATCGGTTATGACAGATGCCATCATTCGTTCGCAGTTAACCTAAACTTGGAGGCTCTTACATTGGACAAAATAACACTCTCCCGCATGCAGTTCTTTGGTAATCATGGTGTTTTTCCGGAAGAGAATAAGCTCGGTCAACGCTTTTATGTAGATGTGGAGCTTATGCTTCCGCTGGACAAACCCGGCAAGTCGGATCATCTGGATGATACGGTTAATTACGGGGAAGTATTTTTCAAAGTCAAAGAGGTTGTGGAAGGTCGCACTTATAAATTAATTGAAGCTTTAGCAGAAAATATTGCATCCGAGCTGCTGCATACTTATACTAGTATCAATGAAGTGACGGTTCGCGTCATTAAGCCGCATCCGCCCTTTGCCGTATTTTTTGACGGGGTAACTGTAGAGATTAACCGAAAGCGGGCAAATGAATGACAGCCGAAGAACAAGAACAAGGCACAATAGCTTATGTCGCATTGGGATCCAATATAGATGATCGTGAACACTATTTGCAGGATGCGATTACAGCGCTCAATCAGGAATCGGGCATAACGGTGACTGGATTGTCCAGCATCTACGAAACCGAACCGGTTGGCTATGTAGATCAATCTGCTTTTCTTAATATGGTTATTCAAATCATCACCGTTTTACCTGCAGAAGAGTTGTTGTTCACTATGCTTGCCATCGAGAAAAGACTGGGTCGAACGCGCGACTTGCGCTGGGGCCCGAGAACGATCGATTTGGATTTACTCCTTTACGGCGACCATCAGCTTACAACCCCCGACTTGATCATTCCGCATCCGCGGATGCATGAGCGGGCTTTTGTATTAGTTCCTCTCACAGAGGTTCTCTACAAGCGACAAGATGCTGCATTTGAATTCATCTCCGCGCATTTGGAGAAACTGGAAGGAAAGGAAGGCGTAATCCTATGGAAAAAAGCTCAGTAGCTCAGCGTATACGCGCTTTTCGTAAGTTAAAAGGGTACACTCAGAATGAATTAGCTGATTTACTCGGAGTGTCGATTGCCATCTTAGGTGCTATTGAAAGAGGTACGCGTAAACCGGATACCAAAATAATAAATAAAATCTCGCAAGTTCTGAATATTGAACCGGATGAGTTAGTTGCGGCGGTTGCGAGATGAGAGGAGTGGAATCTTCGGTGCTGAAAATAGGAAATGTCGAAGCTCCCAATAAAGTCGTGCTTGCCCCAATGGCGGGTGTTTGTAACCCTGCGTTCCGACTCATTGCCAAAGAATTTGGTACAGGTTTAGTCTGTGCAGAAATGGTTAGTGATAAAGCCATTGTTCACGGGAATTCCCGCTCGATGGAAATGCTTTATGTTGATGATCGAGAAAAGCCGCTAAGTCTGCAAATCTTTGGTGGCGATACTGATACGCTTGTCCAAGCGGCTAGAATCGTTGACCAACAGACGAATGCAGACATTATTGATATAAATATGGGCTGTCCTGTACCGAAAATCACAAAGTGTGACGCGGGTGCAAGGTGGTTGCTCCAACCAGAGAAAATCGAAGAAATGATCGCAACCGTTGTTGCGGCAGTAAGCAAACCAGTAACTGTGAAGATGCGTATCGGTTGGGATTCCGAGCACATTTATGCCATAGAAAATGCTAAAGCTGTCGAAAGAGGCGGCGGAAGCGCAGTAAGCGTCCACGGCCGTACTCGTGAGCAGCTGTATACAGGCAAAGCGGATTGGGACATCATTCGTGATGTTAAGCAAGCTCTGTCGATTCCCGTTATCGGGAACGGTGATGTTGTGACACCTGAGGATGCAAAACGCATGTTAGACCATACGGGTGTGGACGGCGTGATGATTGGGCGCGGCGCGTTAGGCAACCCTTGGATGCTTTACCGTACCGTACAATACCTTGCTAATGGTGAATTACCGCCTGAGCCGACACCGGAAGAGAAGATCCGTATCGCGATCTTGCACATGGACCGTCTTGTTGCTCTTAAGGGTGAGCATGTTGCTGTGAAAGAGATGCGCAAACATATGGCGTGGTACCTCAAGGGCATGACAGGGGCGGCTCGTGTGAAAGATGCGCTTATGGAGATGTTGAAGCGTGATGAAATGGTGCGAGCTTTGAATGATTATGTCGAGCATCTATATGCGCATTCCTCATCACCTACGAATGAAGAATCAGTCGTACTTCAATAAAAAATGCAGCTATGGTTGAGATTGACATTTTGAAACCGTTGCAATATAATCAGTCAATATTAATGTGTTCCTGCATATATTGAAAGACAAACGAGCAACTAACTTAATTTAAGAAACGTGAATTCATACTACTTGAATCAGCTCTTTTAAGACCCAACTCCTAGCAGGAAGCATCGATTCAACGATATGAAAATCTTTCACATGACGGGAGATCAGTTGGAAATGGCTGAAAAAGAGGTCATTCTTACACCAGAAGGTTTAAGAAAGCTCGAAGATGAGCTTGAGCATCTGAAATCAGTGAAGCGCCGGGAAGTGGCTGAGAGAATCAAGGTTGCCATCGGATATGGCGATATCAGTGAGAACTCAGAGTACGAAGACGCGAAGAACGAACAAGCTTTTATTGAAGGCAGAATCATTACTTTAGAAAAATTGCTGCGCAATGCGCGTATTATTAATAACGATGATGTCGATACCAACACCGTGAGTGTTGGCTCAATCGTAACGCTGAAGGATTTGGAATTCGGTGATTTGGTTGAGTATAACATCGTAGGTACGGCGGAATCCGATCCGTTGATGAATAAGATTTCCAATGAAAGCCCTGTAGGTAGAGCTATTTTAGGAAAACAAAGGGGCGCGAACGTTGACGTCACCGTTCCTGCTGGCGTCATTCAGTATCAAATTATTGATATTAAAAAGTAGCGTGCAGCCGCATTCCTTTGGAAAGCTTCCTTTCGGAAGCTTTTTTCCGGTTTTAGCACCCTTTACTAATAAGTAGGAGATGAAAGCATGAGCCAGGAATTGGAATTGAACGAATTGCTCGTCATTCGCCGTAATAAATTGGACGAGCTTCGCGGTCTAGGAGTCGATCCGTTTGGTAGCAAATACGTAAGGACGCATTCAACGAAAGAAATCCTTACAGCCTACCAAGATAAAACCAAAGAAGAGTTGGATGCTGAACACCATGAGGTCAGTATCGCCGGACGTATTATGCAAAAAAGAGGCATGGGTAAGGCCAGCTTCGCACATCTTCAAGACATCACAGGCAAAATTCAAATCTATGTGCGTGAAGATGCACTAGACGCAAACAAATACCAAGCCTTTGATCTTCTGGATTTAGGCGATATGGTTGGGGTTCAGGGTGTTGTTTTCAAAACAAAAACCGGTGAAACTTCTATTAAAGTGAAATCGCTTGAGGTTTTGACCAAATCCTTGCTTCCGCTGCCGGATAAATTCCATGGTCTTAGTGATGTGGAACTGCGCTATCGTCAACGTTATGTTGATTTGATTATGAATCAAGATGTGCAGCAGACATTTATTCTTCGTTCCCGTATTATTCAGTCCATGCGTCGGTACTTGGATTCTCTGGGATATTTAGAAGTGGAGACACCAACGTTACACTCCGTAGCAGGTGGAGCGTCTGCACGTCCTTTTAACACGCACCATAATGCATTAGATATGCAACTGCATATGCGTATTGCGATTGAACTTCATTTGAAGCGTCTGATTGTTGGTGGATTAGAGAAAGTATACGAAATTGGGCGTGTATACCGTAACGAAGGTATCTCTACGCGTCACAATCCGGAGTTTACGATGATTGAGCTTTATGAGGCTTATGCTGACTATAAAGACATAATGAAGCTCACGGAGGAGCTTATTGCACATATTGCGCAAGAAGTTCTTGGTAATACAACAGTTCCATATGGTGATCACGAGGTCAATTTAGCTGTTGGCTGGAGACGTGTATCCATGGTGGATGCCATTAAAGAAGTTAAGGGCGTGGACTTTAGCGCTCGCATGTCGAACGAGGAAGCTCATCGCTTGGCCAAAGAGCATCATGTACAAGTTGAGCCTCATATGACATTCGGTCACATTGTGAATCAATTCTTCGAAACATTTGTTGAAGAGACCTTAATACAACCGACCTTTATTTACGGACATCCTTTAGAAATTTCACCGCTTGCCAAAAAGAACCCCGAGGATCCGCGTTTCACGGATCGCTTCGAACTCTTTATCGTAGCGCGTGAACATGCCAATGCATTTACGGAGCTTAACGATCCTATTGATCAAAGAGAGCGTTTTGAAGCTCAGCTTCGTGAGAAAGAGCAAGGCAATGACGAGGCACATGAGATGGATGAAGACTTCATTCGTGCGCTTGAGTATGGTATGCCTCCAACGGGTGGTTTAGGAATAGGAATTGACCGATTGGTTATGCTATTGACGAATGCACCGTCTATTCGGGACGTACTACTGTTTCCGCTTATGCGTGAACGTCAAGGTGAATAATGGCTTGCGTTTCGAGGCACCGATCGGTGTCTCGAAACATTTTAAAATAGTACTTGCAATGTCCATGGCGTCTGTGGTATCTTATAAAAGTTGCCGCTGAGACAACAAAGAACTTAACAAAAACAACTTACAAAAATAAGTTGCAAAGTAATTCTCGGTATGGTATATTGGTCTTCCGGCTTTCGAAAGAGGGCAGGTTGAACAAGAGAATTTGATCTTTGAAAACTGAACAACGAGTGAGTAAGCACG
>NZ_WHOC01000087.1:0-995 GCF_013141785.1 Paenibacillus germinis | reverse complement strand
TCAATAAATCATCCGAGTTCTTTGAGTATTTGCTCTGAATGTAAAATCTACTACAAATATAAAGCAGAGACTAATCCCTTCACAACAAACTGCTAGCTGCCAAAGCCGATTAGAAACACAGGGGATGTCCCACAAAGAAAAGAACCATCCGTTAACGGATGGCTCTATAATTATTTCGGATTATTCTTCATAAATAACAACAGATTGAGTATCTGCTTCCCATTTAACTGCTGCTTTCAGGGCTTCGCTCACAAAACGAACCGGCACAACCGTGCTACCCTGTTCAATTGCTGCGGGTACCTCAAGTGTCACTTCTTTCCCGTTGACCGTAGCAGTCTTGCTATCAATAAAGAGTTTCACAGTAATACCATCGCGTGTAACAGTAACCGAGCGCTCTTCTGCGTTCCAAGTAACCGTGGCTTTTAAAGCTTCAGAAATTGCACGGAATGGAACTAGTGTGTTGCCTTCACGAATAAACGGAGCTACTTCGAAAGTAGGCTCTTCACCGTTAACGTACAATTTCACGCCTATTTTCCCTAGCTTCTCATACAATTTGCCAAGTTTTTTGTAAGAATCAAGATTCGTCACGTTTGCTAAAATAGCTTCCTTTTGAACGTACACGGCGTCAGTTACGCTGCCGTTCTTATCCAACAGATCTGCAACTACCGACAAAGCTGCGTCCTTCTCTTTGATTACCTCAAGCTCCGCTTTCTTTTCAGCCGTAAGTTGGGTCCCATATTTGCTTAAAAGAAGATCTGCAATAACAGCCCCTGCTGGCTTGTCCTTCAC
This sequence comes from Paenibacillus germinis, assembly GCF_013141785.1. Taxonomy (NCBI): domain Bacteria; kingdom Bacillati; phylum Bacillota; class Bacilli; order Caryophanales; family Paenibacillaceae; genus Paenibacillus; species Paenibacillus germinis. The sequence continues at coordinate 206 of NZ_WHOC01000087.1, read as the reverse complement.
ATTGTCGATCGCGTTGAGCAGCCCTTTATATCCATTATGGCCTTGATTGCCATACGTATCGGATGTAACAGTCGCATCCCTATCAGCTTTCACCTTGAGATCAACGTTAACCTTTACAGCATCAGACTTACCCTCATTCGATTGGCTTGTTTCAGATTTTGCCAATGCCGATCCTGCCATAAGACTTGTTGCTAGTACACATGACG
>NZ_WHOC01000086.1:0-1387 GCF_013141785.1 Paenibacillus germinis | reverse complement strand
ATACCCCTAGTGGGTATTTTTTTTGCCACCCCGTAAACTGTTTACACATTAGGGCCCTTAGCTCAGCTGGTTAGAGCGCACCCCTGATAAGGGTGAGGTCGGTGGTTCGAGTCCACTAGGGCCCACCAATACAATTACGTTTATGGGGCCATAGCTCAGCTGGGAGAGCGCCTGCCTTGCAAGCAGGAGGTCAGCGGTTCGATCCCGCTTGGCTCCACCATATTCCCTGATAGCTCAGTTGGTAGAGCACTCGACTGTTAATCGAGTTGTCACAGGTTCGAGTCCTGTTCGGGGAGTCTAAACCCCAAAAAGTGAAGAGATGCTCCGATGAGTTTGCCGATTACTTTTTGGGGACCCTTAAATACTTGGAGAAGTGTCCGAGCGGCCGAAGGAGCACGATTGGAAATCGTGTAGGCGTCACAAGCGTCTCGAGGGTTCGAATCCCTCCTTCTCCGTTTCTTTATATAAAGGAAAGACAGTATGGCGGCGTAGCTCAGCTGGCTAGAGCGTACGGTTCATACCCGTAAGGTCGGGGGTTCGAGCCCCTCTGCCGCTACTAGATAAATTGGAGAGATACCCAAGTGGCTATAAGGGGACCCTCTGCTAAGGGGTTAGACTGCGTAAGTGGTGCGAGGGTTCGAATCCCTCTCTCTCCGTCGGTAAATTTTTTTGAGTTTGGCCCGTTGGTCAAGTGGTTAAGACACCTCCCTTTCACGGAGGTAACAGGGGTTCGAGTCCCCTACGGGTCACCATCAATCTTCTAGTTGGATCCCATGGAGGCTTAGCTCAGCTGGGAGAGCATCTGCCTTACAAGCAGAGGGTCGGCGGTTCGATCCCGTCAGCCTCCACCATACTGCCCAAAAAAGTGAAGTGAAGCTTTGTAGCAACGCCGATTACTTTTTCGGGGCCCATAATGAAATTATGCGTTCAATGTCGCGGGGTGGAGCAGCCCGGTAGCTCGTCGGGCTCATAACCCGAAGGCCGCAGGTTCAAATCCTGCCCCCGCAACCAAACTCTTTTTGAGAGTTGTTTTACACAATGCGGAGCTGTGGTGTAGTGGCCTAACATGCCTGCCTGTCACGCAGGAGACCGCGGGTTCGAATCCCGTCAGCTCCGCCATTTTTTCAAAATGAATATGCCGTTGTAGCTCAACTGGTAGAGCAACTGACTTGTAATCAGTAGGTTGGGGGTTCAAGTCCTCTCGACGGCACCATAATTCCCAAAAAAGTGAAGCAATGCTTTGTAGCGTAACGCCAATTACTTTTTCGGGGCTTGGTAAGGCTTTATTATGTGGAGGCTTAGTGAAGTGGCTAAACACGGCAGACTGTAAATCTGCTCTCTTCGAGTTCGGTGGTTCGAATCCATCAGCCTCCATTTCCAAACTACG
>NZ_WHOC01000085.1:0-10735 GCF_013141785.1 Paenibacillus germinis | reverse complement strand
TCAAACTACGGGATAGCTTATTTCTTATCTACTCAACTTTATATTTTACGCTAAAGATCGAATCAAAATATCTCTGACTGTTTCCCGCGTCATCATTTTGTATTGCCCCACTTTATCCTTCATGAATGATTTATGGACTAATTCCTCTATCCTAGAATCATCGATCCCATAATCCCCTAACCGATTCGGCGCACCAAGGGAATTCCAGAAACTTCGCAGCGCGTCAATCCCTTCGAGTGCAATTTCATGATCCATTTTATCCGATGGATCGATACCGAAAACAGCCATCGCCAGTTTCTTCATCCGCGAAGGATCTTCCTCCGCACAATGCTTCATCCAGTTCGGGAATACAATCCCAAGCCCTCCGCCATGCGGAATATCATAAACGGCGGATAGACCATGTTCGATCTGATGCGATGCCCAGTCTCCACCATCTGTGCCGCTGGATAGCAGCCCGTTAAAGGCCGTCGTCCCCGCATACATGATCGTCGCTCTATGCTCATAGCTGTTAAGATCGGCAAGCAGCTTCGGTGCAGCTTCTATGACTGTCAAGAGTACTGACTCCATGAAACGATCTATCATAGGTGTGTTCTCCGTCAGGTGGAAGTACTGCTCCAGCACATGCGACATCATATCTACGATGCCATAAACGGTCTGATCCATAGGTACAGAATATGTGTACGTCGGATCTAAAATAGAGAAAGCCGGATAAGCGAAAGGACTGCTCCAACCACGCTTTTCATTTTTCTCCCAGTGTGTGATGACGGAAATATTATTCATTTCAGAACCTGTAGCCGCTAGTGTTAATACCGTTCCGAAAGGAAGCGCTTTGTGAGGCACAGCTTTCCGAGTAACGATGTCCCAAACATCCCCGTCATAATAAACGCCCACGGAAATTGCTTTGACACAATCAATCACACTGCCGCCGCCAACAGCAAGAATAAGCTCGATTTGCTTATCGCGGCAAATATCTATGCCCTTCCGCACTGTATTGAGTCGTGGATTAGGCTCCACTCCGGACATTTCAAACACTTCCGCTTGCATATGTGTAAGCTGTTCCATAACAGCATCGTATACACCATTTTTCTTAATGCTTCCGCCGCCGTACACGAGCAATACTCGCTTGCCATTAGTACCAAGCTCCTGCTGCAGCTGCTCAACTTGATCTTGCCCAAACCATAATCTTGTTGGATTAAACTGTAAAAATGATTGCATGTCGTTATCTCCTTCGGTGACTGATATCTACAGCAGTATATCACATGTAAGTTTCAATATCGAAAACGCGCCTATTTACATAGAATAAATTGAGGTGACGATCCTATGCCCAATTACCGAATTATTGTTGATCTTTCTGACTTTCAATTATATCTTTTGGATGTAAACATCGTTGTACGTGGATTCCCAGTTGGTATTGGTAAAATACTAACTAACACACCTACGGGTGAATTTTTCATTATCAATAAACAACCCAATCCTGGCGGCCCTTTCGGTGTCTTGTGGATGGGTTTAAGCAAACCTCATTATGGTATCCACGGCACGAATGATCCTTCTTCCGTAGGCAAGAGGACATCGCACGGCTGTATCCGCATGTATAACGATGATGTGCTTGAGTTATCCGCACTTGTGCCCATTCACACTAGAGTAACCATTCGACCTTAGCCAAAAAACCGTACACCGCACACAGGATCATGTGAGGTATACGGTTCTCGCGGCTTAAATCCGATGCACAGGTAATGAGAACGAGATGCTGCAGCCTTTGCCGAGGCGGCTTTCCGCCCAAATCTGGCCACCGTGATACTGCACGATCTCCTTAGCAATCGCGAGTCCAAGGCCACTGCCGCCAGACGTGCTGCGTGATTTGGACACTTTGTAGAACCTTTCAAAAATATGCGGAAGATCCTCATCGCTAATCCCCACGCCGGTATCGGTAACCCGAATCACTAACTCGCTCGGCTCATCCTTGATTGCCACGTGAACATCAATGAATCCGCCTCTAGTAGAAAATTTAATTGCATTGTATAGAATATTCGCATACACCTGTTCAATACGATCTGTATCTACCGTTAAAAGCAATTCTTCTCCTTCCGAATGTGCCATGTCGAGCGTATAGGTAATTCCAGCATTCGCTGCATCCAGCTCATACTTCGCAAAAAGCTGGCGAACCATCGTTCCGCACGAAGTTGGGGCTAGTTGAAAATGGAACTGCTTAGTCTCAAGTCGACTTAACTGATAGAGATCCGTAATGAGTCGTTGAATGCCGACAATCCGCATATGAACGACCGAAAGGTACTTTCTCTGTTCCTCAGGCTCTTGAATAACTCCATCCAGAATAGCCTCTACATAACCCTGAATGGACGTGAGTGGCGTACCCAAATCATGGGAAATATTAGACAATAGGTCTCGACGCGACGTCTCCATCAAGATCAATTCGTTCGTCCGTTCTTTGACTTTGGACTCCAAATCATTATAGAGTCTCGCATTCTCAATCGAAATTGCCGCCTGAGCAGACAACAGCTTGATAATATCAAGACGGTCTGATGTAAAGGCATTGCGAATCAAATTATTTTCAAGATAAAAGACGCCGACTAGATTGCCCTGATGGAGGATCGGCTCGCAGAATATCGATTTACTCTCCGTTGCCCGAATATACGGATCATGTGTAAAGAATCCCTTATTCTCGGCATCATCGAGAACTACACCTTCCTTGGTTCGAGCAACGAATTGAATCACAGCTGTCGGGAGATCTTCTCTTGTTTCTAGCAGAACAGAACTTACGGTACAGGAATCCTTGCCGTCGATGGCAAGCATCTCAGCCTCCACGAATAAGCTGTCACGTTCCTTCAAGACAAGGATGCTTCTCTCCGCTCCAGACGAATAGGTTACAATTTCCATTAACCGCTTGATCAATTGCTCCAAGTTAACTTCACTTGACAACGATCTAGACGTGTTCATAATCGTCATAAAATCAAGCGCCTGCAGGGAATAGTCACTTATTTTGGTTGTGCTCCTATCCTTTGACTCCTTAAGTGATGTTAAGTAGCCCGGATAACGCATCATTAACTCCTCAGCCTTAGCCTTCGCACCCCAGCTTAGATAACCGTAATAGGCATCGACGAAATAGGTTTTAGCAACCTTTTCACGTCCAGCTTCCTTATACATCTTCCCTGCTAGCTCACAGGCAATCGCCTCATGCTGGATGAAACCTTGCTCCCTAGCTTGCCGGATTGACGTTTCGTATTCTTGCTCCGCTTTCTGAAAATGGCCTGTCACACGGTTCCACTCCGCATGCATTAATAGGCTTATATGCAAAAAGTTTTCTGGACAATGGGCAGCCCATTTATCCATCTTGCGAAGCATTTTTCTCATCTGTTTGGCCATCATCTTCTGCTCTAACATTGCAGCCTCTCTATATTTAGCAGCTATCGATAAGGCATAGTAGAAATAGTTCTCAGGAATATGAAACAGCCCGAAAGAAACAGACTGCATAGGTTCTGCATCTTTACCAAACTTTAGAGCTTCCTCATATTGACCAAACAAATAATACAGCATCATTTTTTTTACCGTATACTCATGAATAATGACTTGGTTCGGGTGAATCTCCAGCTTACGGACAAACTGTTCTTCCTCTTCCTCATACTTACCGATAATCAGGGGATTCTCAGACTTCCCCTCCAAATTATCAATGACCTTACGGAGCATTTCTAACATGAGAAGGGTGTCATGATGATTGGTCTGTTCCAATATCCGATAGTTCTTAGCTAGATCTTCTTGTACTTCCGAAAGTACAACACCCTGAAAATCCTTCACCAAAACCTGATAAGTAAGGGCATAACCTACGAAAACCAAGTCACCATCTTCGATCCCGCTTCGGAAAGACTCCTTCAAATGCTCCAAACACACCTGCAAAGGCTTTACCCAAGGAGTGACGAACAAACCGAATGAGAAATGGCTTTTACTGCGGAATTGATGGGATTGAAATCTAGCATTCATGCGATCGCCAAGCTGCCCATATTGGTAGCCAAGCTGATAATCACCGAAGCCCGAGCCCAGAATCAAACCATAGGATCCGTACACATAGGCCATTACCGAGGAGTTACCATATTTCAACGCATGCTTCGTCATGATAAACATGAATAAAACAAATAAATTCGTATTCACGAAGTACGCGGAGACAGCAATACTCATCATTAAATTCATTAATTTAGTTATGTATTCATCTTCCATAATCGGTAAATCGTACAGCTGAATCGTATTCTTCCGTCCAATCATTGCTTTCAGCTTCATATATTCATAAAATATGTTCACGCCCGTCGGTTCTTTAGAAACACGGATGCCTTGCTCAGCTAGGGCTTTCAATCCAACTTCCACACTTTTATGCTGCTTACCGACGTTCGTGTACAGAATCACTTGTAAGTTATATACTTCCAACTTAAGTTCGTTCGTACGGGCATCTACAAGCAGTTCTTCGTACGATATTTCAGCTTCATCCGCCTGACCATTCAGATAAAGCACTTCTGACTTCTCCAGTCGAATGGAAAAGCTTAGGTCTTTTAACTCCACACCCTCTACCAGTTTCAACAAAGCTAATGCTTTATTGTAATACTGCAGTGCTGAACGATAGGCATTCGAAGATTTAGCTTTGCGGCCTGCACTGAAATTAAATTCTAGAAGCTGGATAAGCTCCTGCCGCTCCGTTAGCAAGTTAGAGCCTATATTCATATGGTTGACGATATCGAATAACCGTGGCTGAGCCTGATCGTCGGGTAAATGCTCAAGAAGCTGATGCGCGATGTTCAAATGCATTTCTGGCAGTTCTGATTCTTCAATGGATCCATAAACGGCTTCTTGAATAGAATCATGCACAAACATAAAACGTATGTCTCTTGCAGTTGAATTCCCTTGCATCTCGATAAAAAATTTATAATCCGTGCCAACAGGAATCATCAAACCGTTTTGGATCGCAATTTCCAACTCATGCAGAACATCAGTAAAGGACATCTTAGCAATGATACCAAGTGCCTCCAGGTCATAAGAAGCTCCTAGACAAGCAGCTAGCCGCAATAAGTATTGTGTTTTTGGCGGCATACGCTGCAGCTTCTCAGCTAGGAGGAACATAAGATTATCAGTAATTCTAAGCTTCTGAATTTCATCAATATCCCATATCCAACGATTAACTTCATAATTAAAGGTGAGCAAATTTTGCTCGTGTAAGGCAGTTAAAAATTGTTTGACGAAAAAAGGATTTCCTCCAGTTTTTTGAAGAACGAGTTGAGCCAACTCAACTACCTGCTGCTGCTCGGTTTTCAACGACTCCGCAATCAATTGCTGCACATCTGCAATTTCCATTGGCTGCAAAATAATCCGTTCAGTAACAAGGCGCTCCGGGAGCTTGTCTAGCAATTGAACACGGGTAGACGATAGCCAATTAGTGTCATACTCGCTTCGATAGGAGCCGATGAATAGGAAATACTTCATTTGGGAATCGTTCAAAAGCAGATCAAGAAACTGCAAGGAGGCCGCATCTGCCCACTGCAAATCATCTAGAAACAACACGATAGGCCGCTCTTTCACACAGAAGATTAATAGAAATTGCTGCAACAAGAAGTGTAATCGATTCTGTGTTTCTTGCGGAGGAAGCTGCTTCGCAATGGGCTGCTCACCGATTAGGAGCTCAAGGTCCGGAATGAGATCCGTCAATACTTTTCCGCTCGTTCCCAGTATTTTCAGCAAACGTCCGCGATACTCTTCGATTTGATGATCTTTCTCCGTCAGAAGCTGACGGACTAACTGACGCAGCGCCCTAGACAACGCATGGTACGAGATATGCTGTTTGTTTGGCTCGAATCTGCCGGATAAGAACCAGCCATTGTCCTTCATGATCGTCTTCATCGTCTCGGCGATGAGAAACGTTTTGCCATAACCAGATTCCCCGGTTACCCAAACCGCCTCCAGCGATCCATGCACGGCACGTCCATAAACATGCAGCAGATTTTCGATTTCCTGAGCACGTCCATACAACCCTTGAGGTATCTGGAACATGTCCGTCATGTCATAGAGCCCAACAGTAAATTCCGTCATTTCTTCTCCGGAATTGCTCAGCATCAAGATGTGCTCGAGATCCTGAATAATCCCGTAGGCGCTCTGATACCGATCTTCCGCATTTTTAGCAAGAAGCTTCATAACAATATCCGATAGAGGCTTCGGTATGCCCATCCGTAAGCTTTCAGGAGGAGTCGGCGTCACGGCAAAATGGCAATGAATCAGCTCCACCGGATCTTCCGTTTGAAACGGAAGACGTCCGGTGAGCATTTCATAGAACGTGACCCCTAAGGAATAGTAGTCCGTTCGGTAATCGATAATACGATTCATACGACCTGTCTGCTCAGGCGACATATAACTTAACGTTCCCTCTAGCATCAACGGGTCTAGCATTTCTTGACGTTCTCTCGTAAAAGAGGAAATGCTGAAATCAGCCAGCTTCATGATCTGCTTATCGGGATTAATAATAATGTTGCTAGGCTTAATATCCTTATGTATAACGTACCGCTGATGAATGTCCCCAACAATTTTGACCAATTGAATAGCAGCTATGAGAAAGGCTTGTATGGATTGACGAAACATAGGGAAATAAGCCGACAAGGTTTCACCGTCAAAGTCTTCCAAGATGAGAGCAAGGCTGTTTTGATGCTTGGGCAGCGCCAATGGCTTAACAATGCCGGGAAAGTCCAGCATTTTACCTATCTCATACTCACGTTTCAATCTAGCGATATCTGCTGAAACAGGAAAGTCAGAACGTAGGGTTTTGATAATTACTTTTTCCATAGTCGGCTTATGAACAGCACGATAGAGTACAGTCCGTTCGCCTTGATAGATTTGTCTGATCAACTCGTATTCCGGCAAAATTAGCATAAAATCCTCCTAGTAAAACTAGCTGCTAGGTATTCCTAAAAAAGCTTTCCATCCCAAGGAAGCCCCTTCTCAAACCGTCGCTTGTCATGATGATGATAAGGTTTCAATAAATCGATATGCATAAACTCAAATGTGTACATTTCCCATATTTCACAAGACTCTTCCGTCGAACCATCTTGTTTCAGTATGGCATTAACTGCGCGTCGTGCCGCTTCATTAGCGCCTTCCATCGTCGCAAGGTTCGTATTCGTACGTACGTAATCAGCAGCAAGGAACAGATTCGGAATTGCGGTATACGCTTCTGGACGGTCATCCCAAGTGCCTACACGATTAATAAGCAGCGGCTCCATATTCGTGCACGCCTGATCTGGATTCTCAAATTGAATATCCGTATCCAAGAACCAAGAATGCAGAACATCGTCTTCTAGGATTACGGCACCATCTACGTTCAAGCTTAACTTCATCTGTGCCCATACTTCGGCTTTAATCTCTTCAGCCGTGCAAAGTGTAGCCGATTTACCGAATAAAATCCCTGGTGTGTCCCAATCCGAAATATCGACAGATAAAACGCCCTTGACTGTGCCATCACCATACTGGCTAAGGTCGACATCCGGCCAAAATTGCTTCTGGGATACTGAAGTCAGAGACCAAGGTGCATCTAAGTATATAACATGTCCATGTGTGATAGGCAGTTCTTCCTTCAAATAATACTGAATGCCGTTCATCCATGCGACGGAATCAACTAGCTTCTGCACACCAACAAGTGATGGGTCGGCTTGCACCATAGCGTCGGTAATGAATTTACCCATCACTTCAACCGGGAATGCAGCTATGTAATAATCAGCTTCTACATCGAAGGTTTTACCGTTCTCCGTCACCTTCGCACCGCGAATAACGCCATCCACGCAGTCGATGCTTTCAACTTTCGCTTCTAAATGATAATCAACTCCCTGATCTCGTAAAAAGGCTAGCCAAGGATTCACCCATTTGTCATTCGTAGGACCATTCAAGAGACGAACAAAGCTGGTGCCTGGTGTTGTAATATCTAGCGTCATTTGAACAGCTACAGGGCCGACTGTTTGTGTGTTAGCAATTTTGGATTGACAAGCAACGAGGGTTTTGGTGAATCCAGCGAATATTTTCTGAAATGCAGGGGATTGTTGATCCGCCTCAATGAAATTCCACCAATCGATGAGGTTATATTCCTCGCGAATGCGTTCATCACAGCTCGTCATGACTTGCCATAGCTTACGTCCGTATTGCTCCAGATCATCCATACTTAGACCTAAGCCATTATCGAATAAATCTCTGATGACAACCATAAAATTGTCTAAACTGAATTCAATTTTGGCCAGCAGCGGCAATAGCGGTGCTGTATAGGTGGCAATATCTAACCGTGTCACTTCTGTTAAGTTATCATATACGGTTCCATTCTCATAAGGAATTCGTTTCAAAGTATCTATGACATGTCTGTAAAAGCGAGGGAATAACCGGAAACCATGCTCACCCGGAAGATCTTTCCTCCCGCCAGTTCCGCTGCCTACGAAAGGCATACTTCTCGCTTTCCCGCCTGGAATACTTTTAAATTCGTAGACTGACACCTCGTAGCCTCTTACAACCAATTCATGCGCGGCACTCATTCCGGCAACACCGCCGCCCAAAATAACGACTTTTTTCAACACAGTTCCCCCTCATATTGGATCAAATTGTAAAAAATTCTGTAAAACTATCATATCATCTAGGTCATTTGAATCATAGACTTTTAGTCTCCCGAAGATAGAAAAAAAGCCTGGATCAGCTGAATCTTATCAGCTAGATATGGCTTCATAGAAAATTTGGCTTCTTTATATTGGCGCGCAGCAACTTCTATACCTTTCAACTCAATTTTCTCAAGCTTGTTCCAAAACTGATGAAAAAGGTGTACAGTAAAATTAATGAAATAACTGCTATCTGCCTCAGGACCCAAACTCAACTTTGAGATTTCCTCGACTTCTTCGATAAGCTTTACAACAAGCTATTCAACTGCTCATGTTGAAGCTCATAATACGCTTGACTCAAATCTTTTCCACTCGATGAAATTGATTTCCACTGTTCCAACACGATAGCGATTAATATCATTATTCCCCCTCAAAATACCTAAATTCCTATATCCCGCCGAATCATATATAATAAAGGCAACTCCTAATGATGCCATCAAGAGAGAGGATGGATATTCCATGCATAAAAAAATTGGTACACGATATGTGCTAGATACACAAATCGTAGCATTACCTCATGGCACTCTGCATTACGGTGATGATTTATTTCTAACTCGAAAGGTTCTCCTTTATCAAATAGAGCTTCAACCTGGACAGATCGGCGAAGATTACATTCGAACCCTTCATCATAAAGCAGCTTTCATACATGACGGTTTTCAACATATCCTGGATACATCTGTAGAAGAAGATTCGGTTACGATCATTCTGCAAGCAAAGCCAGGCTCATTATTCTCCAACCATGTTAACAAGAAAGAAATGTCTTTCCATACCATCATTGCAATGATTGCTGATCTAGGAGTTTCCTTGCTTGACGCGATGGAAGAACGTATTACAGGATTTACAGTAGGTGCTGAAAACCTATGGTTAGATGATCACGGCAAGCTTTCCGTCATTAACTACTGGGACAAAGGCGATCCTCAGGCACAAGGGGCAATCGGGCTTTGTCGGTTGATGATTCAGCTATTTACTGGCGCGGAGACGATTACTGGCACTTTTGAAGTGATGCATACACATCTGGAGCGCACGCCTATTCCATCTGCGACATATGAGCAGAAATTGGCTTTAATTAAGCTGATTAAGCTCGTCTGCCAAGGTCACGCATCTCTGTCTTCGTTGATTTTTGGATTGCGGAGTTTACCATCTTCCGGTCAAAATCAGGACGTGGGGCCTATCCACAAACAAATTCAATATCAAAACCCAAGCAAAACTCAAAACCGCGGGGTGGATAAGGATGAGGTAGAGGTAGATGAAGTTGCGCCCGCAGCTGAAAAGCGATCACAATCACTGAGCGCTTTAAGTAAGGCAGGGATAGGAGCAATTGCTATTTTGGTCGTCGTCTTGGTCGCGGTTTGGGCGCTTTGGCCATCTTCCAAAGTGGAGCCGGTTGTTGTGGTACCTATACCCACCGCTACACCTGTAGCGCCGACAAATACACCTGTCTCATCTACATCGAAGCCTCTCGGAGATTCGAACAAACAAACCGAGGAAGTGGCAATACCAAACCTGGTAGGTCTATCTCAAGCTGATGCCGAGGCGCAGGCTTTGGCTGCCGGTCTGCATTACAATTTTTTGATTGAAGCAAATGATCAGCCTAAGGGAACCGTCATTAAACAAGACCCAAAGTCAGGCACGAAAGGTTTACAGGGCGACAATGTTACGTTTTGGGTTAGTAAAGGGAATCAGTGATGCTTAAAAGCAATGATAGTTAGTTGCTGTGACACCTAAAGTGCGGAACTGCTAAGAGCGGAGTACCTAAGAACGGAATACCTAATGAGCAGAACATCTAAAAAGTAGAACACCTAAAAAGTAGAACACTTAAAAAGCAGAACACCTTAAAGCAGAACACCTTAAAGTAGAACACATACAGGCAGAACACCTTGAGGCAATGTTGCACTTTGTATCACTTTGTACAACATTTGTTGGGCTAATTGACCTTTTCTCATGAAATGTTGCACAAAATACAATAAATTCGCTTGAAAATGCCCTAAAAGGCATAATATAGGCTAAATTGTTGTACGAAATGCAACATATTCCACCTTTACAATAAAAATCAAGGAAATTGTTGTACG
>NZ_WHOC01000084.1:0-2972 GCF_013141785.1 Paenibacillus germinis | reverse complement strand
TTTCTTGGTGCTCAGATTCGCTACCCCAGTGGCATAACTCCACTTTTTTCCACCATCAGAAGTTTTAGCAAGTATCCCCGGGAATCCATGCTGCAATGTATCTCGCATAGCTTGCTTGACGGAATTATGATCTTGTAGAGTGCTTGTTTCTAACGATCTAGATTCATTTTGAGTAGGCTCTGCTTTTACAATTGAGATTGGCGATGTGTATAGCAGGGAAGTTCCAGTTATTAAAAGGGCCAGACTTGCAAATGTAATTTGACTACGTACTTTCATAAGACATTCCTCTTCTCTATTCATATTATAAGTTTGTAATCATCTGCATAATTGTTGTTTTACAAAGTTGAGTCGTCTATTTATTCTTCAAATTAATTTTAAATATATCGCCATCATTACCACCAAAAACGATCATCCCACCTTCAGGTAGAACTACCGAATGATTGCTCGTTGCCTTTGAAAAGTTCACAAGCAATCCTTCCTTGTCATAAACGGCGAATCCACCACTTAACGGAGTCTCAACGTTCATGACTCGATTGGCTGATTTTTCATCAATTTTATACCATACAGCCTGACCACCCGATGGTATGATGCAAAACGAGTCATTCCCTTCATAAATGGGTTGAATAGCATCTTCACTTATATAGGATTGTCCATCGATCTTTAAATACTCTTTATGGTTCTCATTATAGAAATTCAAATCGAAAGCATCTCTTCCGTTCAAAGTAGGAATCTCAATTACATTTACTGCTTTATTCTCGTCAACAATTTTAGTTCCCGATGCGTATCCATGGTTCATATCAACGGATATATTTTTGGCCAAAAGCGATTTGCTCAAATACAACATTGAAGTTATCTTTTCATCCAAAGAGTAGTAGTTTTTTTCATTTCTATGCTCCCATACCGTTTTAGTTGACTGATTTAGAGGATTGGAATCTAACTTTTGATATTCATAGGTTACCGCCACCGTTTGACCTAATCCTGGAGTATTTATATAAGTGTTAAGTTTTAAATAGGTTTTTCCATTCTTCGGTTGGTCAAAGCTTATGGTTGCATTCCCTTCGTTGTTCTTGAATTGTCCATTGCCCGTATATACGTATTTTTGAGGGGGTATCAATCCATAGCTCAGAGAGGGTAAATCAATCTCTCCGTTCTTTATCTCCAGATTTACTGTATGACCTATGGTGCCGTATAATCCAGAGTAAGCTAGCAAATCAGATGACATGTCCACTTTCATTGGAGGTTCAAATGTTTTTTCGGGTAGAATCTCTTTAATGATGCCTTTGGATTTTGTATATTCTAATAAAATATTAGATGCAAATATACTATTGTAGGAACCACTCCCTCCCGATGAGAGCACAGCCATAGAAATATCATGTTCGGGTAGGGCGGTCAAAGCAGCGTGATACATATACGTATCTCCACCTTTAAATAATGCGGTTATTCCATAATCACTAAACGGTGCTAAACGGACGGCATCCCAGCCAAGGCCATAATTAATGGTGTTTGTCTCTTCAGAAACCCACACTCCCTTTCTATACTCATGACTTTGCATAGCCTTGGCTGATTTCTCAGACAAAATATCCGTTCGATTGCCGATTAATACTTCAGCGAACTTACTTACTTCTTCGGCCGTGGAGTAGATGCCTCCTGTCCCAATGAGATTGGCATTCTCGGTGGGTAAAGCATGATCGAGCCCAGGGAAATAAGTTTTTGTGAGCCTGTCTCTATCAAATGAATCACGTGGTGTTTGGGTAGAGGTTAATTGAAGAGGCTTGCTAATATGGGTTTCAAGAAATTCGCTGTAACTTAAACCGCTCACTCGTTCAACCAAGATTTCAAGCAGCTGAAAACCATTATTACAATATACCGAAAATTCGCCGGGGTTTGATTTTAAGCTTTCTGATTGTAATTTGACCAATAATTCATCATGATTTTTCGTATCATTATCATCAAACAAAAAACTATTCCCATAGTGACTACCGTAAATTCCTGAAGAATGATTCATCAACATGCGCGGCGTAATCTCTTTATATCGTTCATCTGCCATTGTAAAGTCCTTGATATACGTGGTTAGTGGTTGATCAATATCAATTTGATTAGAATCAGCTAGCATCATCGTTGCAGCAGACACATACGTTTTACTTACCGAGCCTATTCCAAACATCATGTCTTTGGTTATCGGATTGTTGGTCACTTTATCGTATACACCAGCGCTACCCGATAAAACAATGGATCCATGATCCATAATCGCATACTGCAATCCACTCACACCATAATCGGACAACATATTCGCAGCAAGTTCCTGTGCCTTTTCTTTTACAGTATCATTATTCGTTAGAGCAAAAGCAGGGGTGACCGGTATTGCAATAAGTATAGCGGTCATTAATACGGAAACCATCTTCTTCATTATTATTCCCTCCTCTTATTCCTTCTAGATGTGACTTACTGAATTCATCATACAAGAGAGAAGGCTAATATATGAAAAAGAACCCTGAAACGCAAAAAACAATCCCTAAACAACATGTTGTCTAAGGATTGTTCGTTTAAAATGGCAGTAGGACCATATTATGAAATACTTTATGTTTTGTTTCAATGGTCATATGACCACCGTACTTTTCGCAGATTCTAGCTATGTTCGTTAATCCAATACCATGAAATTCCGGGTTTGATTTTTGGCTGTTTAAGTGGGCAACTTCATTCTCCATATGATTCATGATGTGAATGAGAAGGGTAGAATCGGTAGAATGTATTTTTATAAGAATGTACCTATCTTCTGCTATTTTTAACTTTTTAGAAGCCTCTATTGCGTTATCTAACATATTTCCAATGACAACACATAAGTCATAACGGTCAATATAGACTACTTGTGAACATAAGTTAATCTTTGTATCTATTCTTATGCCATTGGCTTGTCCAATACTAAGCGTATTAGTGACAAGAGCATCTATAACGAGATTCCCAGTATTAACCCG
>NZ_WHOC01000083.1:0-5835 GCF_013141785.1 Paenibacillus germinis | reverse complement strand
TCACTTCATAGGTTTCATTTTCTGAAGCTTTAACCCGAAGCATTCTGTTCCAATCCTCCAAGTCATAGCGGATTATGACTTCCCTTTTTAAATCCTGCTCGGACAAAACTGATAATATACTTTCCGATTCAGATCGTGTCCTCAAAAGAAGACTACTCAATTCATCCTTCGATATGCCACCTTCAGAATTAAATTCTTGAGCGCGTTCCCGAATGAAGGGTTTGTTTCCGATTGCACTTATGAGGTTCTGATACTCGTTTCCCGCTAAATGTAAGCAAAGGTTTCCAATGCTGTTCATAGAATCCTTCATTTTTTTCCAAATCAAATCATCATCAAGTCGGTTTAAGCTCTTTATGATTCGATCGAGCTGCTTGTTCATGTCTTCGAGTACGTTTTTTGTCAGGTCTGGCACACTACTTCCCCTCTGCAATTTAATGAAAATGCACATATCACTTTTTTAATAATTCGCTTAACTCAGAATGATTCCCTTTAATTATTCTGCCTGTCCCTCGGCGGCTGCCGTCGTGTCATGATTGAACTATCGTTTTCCGTTAGTTCAACAAAATGCATTACCATTGTGTCCTTTATCAACTTTTAAAGTACATTTTAAGAGTCCCTTTTTGCCATTCAGATAAAGTTACCTTTGCGGAAAATGAAACCAAGGATTTTGGTTTTCCAATAAGGTTCTCTAAAGCACTAAGAGCTATTTCTGGTTTAACATTTAATAAATAAGCTGCACTCCAAAGACTGACGGAGTCATTCTCATGCTGCAGAAATTGAGTAAGATACTGAAGATTGTTCTGGTTATTAAGCTCAGTTACAACATCATAGATTTGATTCGCTGCTTTATTAGCCTTTTTGAAATTCCCACTTTCAGTCCCGTCACAATGATTGATGCATGCTAGAATAAAACGAGTGTCCAAATTTGTTTTTTTGAACAAGTCGACAACTCCTATCTTGTACTGAGCGATTTTCACTTTGTGTCTTCTTATAGCTCTTTTTTATTCTCCAAGGTGTGGCTTTTATCCTTTCTTGTATAGAACTAGCCTGTCCGTAACTTTAATAAACAAAAGAGGAGCTGCCGCGATGCAAGCCCCTCAACTTTAGTTATCCGTCAGTTCAACGCAGACTGCTCCGCACCAATTTTTTCTTCTCCATTCTTGCACATCCTTCGTTACTACCGGTTCAGTTTATATCATCTCCTTAACACACCTAATAAATGGAGTTATGGCAAAACAATCCTCTAAATCCTCACTTTCCAATGACCAGTATATTATTGTATTTGTATGGATAGCTTTATCTTTTAATAGTAGCTCTTTTGCTTTTCTCAATATTGATTCATCAACATCACCTTTTTCAATAGCGTCATTGAGTGACTCAATAATTACGATCATCAAAGCAAATCTTTCTTCTTCGTTAAAACTTGAATTCTCATAAAAAGAAAGAAATTCATTTATTCTTGTTACATCTGCCACTTCGTACTCCCAATCTTGGGTAAATGGTCCAGGTTCAGGTAAACTCAATTTTTTAACAAGACTTTCTATGGCTTCCCTCGTTACATACTTTGGGTAATTCTCCAATTACTCTCCTCCTACTTATAAAAATTTGTTTGGATATGAGAATATTCGGGCATAAAGACACACCATTTGCTGGTTATTAGTACCATTATTATACTCCACTTTTTGAACCAATCTCCACGCTAAACTACCCTTTAGTTGAACAGGCTACCGATAAATTCGGTACCCTGTTGTCATGGAGCTATACTGCCCGTTAGCGGAATAGGCCGCCGAGCGACTCACCGGCAGCCTAGATAGTACTTATAGTTTCCCGTTACCTCAATTATGATCGTTACGCTATTATTTTCTTTATGCTTTAACAAATGGCATCGATCGTAGCAAGAAAATAAGCCTTTCCAGAAAATTAAATGAGAACAGGAAGCAAATCAAGACTATTTTCGTTTATAATGAGAAATGCGTAAAATCACAGTCCGGTTGGTAGTCCGGATGCATAGCCGCCGCACTATGTCGTATCCTTCCCCCTCGGGATGTCCATCGCTAAAAGTTTTTTGGAGGGGATTTACTATGAAATTAACGGTGTTTTTTGAAGATCCATTTTGGGTTGGTGTCGTTGAAGAAGAGCGAAACGGCAAGCTGCGGGCTATCCGATATGTTTTCGGCTCAGAGCCTCGTGACGCTGAGGTGATGGACTTTGTGCAGATAGGCATGCTTAGCTGGATGGAACTAGCCAGACAAACTGCGGAAGTAAAGCCGGTTTCCGAGCGGCGATTCAATCCGAAGCGTCTATCCCGCATCGTCGCCAAAGAGATGAAGCAGCGGGGTGCTTCATCGGCGGCTCAAGAAGCGATCAAGCTGGATCTTGATCTGCGCAAACAAGTGAGAAAAATCCAATCCCGCGAGCAAAAAGAAGCATTGAAAGAGCTCAAACGCGACATCGCTCGAATGAAGGCGAAAGCAAAACATCGGGGCAGATAACGTGCGGCATACGCTTACTGCCTGAAAAAATAGAAGCCCGATGGCTTCTATTTTTTAAAAAAACTTACCTTCTTAATAAGGTTGCCGAGTGGCAACCTGCTATCTTTGATTCAGGAACTATCGATAAAATTCCCTTTTTTCTTGCCGAATGCATTTTAACTATACTGCCCGTTACTTTAACGAAACCAAGGAGCAGCTACCGCGTGGCGAGCTGCTCCCTGGTTATTGCACTATCGTTCTTGCGTTAGCTCAATCAACTCAAGTCAAATGTGGTCCAACCAACTTCAAGTATTTTCATTTGAAAATCCCTGAATTCTTTTTTTGCATTAAAATTAGTAAATTCGATCTTAGTAAAAGGCTTTGTAAAGAATATAAAACAACATGGTTTTGCACAGATATCCCGCTCTGCGACACATTTACTCTTTGTCCGATAATCTTTAACTTCATCATCCGTCCAATTATTTTTCCTCTTATTGTACATAACCCAATTTTCATTACACTCTTTAAAATCAACGAAGGTTTCCTTACCTAAATTGACGAAGGTAAAACCCTCTGATGTTACCTCACCGATCTTCAAAACGTCTCACCTCACTTGTGTTCTGCTTTAATATTTTGTTATTCCTGTTTCTCGTGATTATTTACTCTTTCAGATAGGAATCAATCGGTTCAAAATCTGCACAAGAAATTATTAACTCAGCACTGTTGGGCATTGAGAAAAAGCCCATTGTTTGGGAAACATACCCTATCTCGCTGGGATCGACGTGTATATGATAGCCGTTTGTATAATCATTATGAGCCATTCTTAGTAGTTCCTGCGCAAAACCAATTAATCCGTTTTTACTTAAAGTGATCATCACTCGATTATTACTTAAAATTTCAACCTGTCCTACGTTATCTTTGTTTGTAAACTCGGGAGTGTCCTCATCGATATTTAAATTAACCACAACGGAACCCATGCTCTTCAACCCCTATTAACGAGATTATTCCAAAAGTCTCATTTTACCACAAATGAGTGTTGAATTAAGCTGCCTGTTACTTCAATTGAAAAAGGCAACTGATACTATGTCAGCTGCCATCATGTCATGATTGAACAAACGTTACCCGTTAGTTCAATGATATAGTTCGTTCAGAATCAAATAACGCCAAATTTAGTTAGGGCATAGTATATGCCATCTTCACTTGCTTTTTTGGTTACGAAATCCGCCCTTTGTTTAAGGTTCTCCTCACCATTACCCATGGCAATACCGAGGCCAACGAACTCTAGCATATCTAAATCATTACCACCGTCGCCGAAAGCTATAGAATTGCTAACGGCAATGTTGTAATAATCCAGCACTTTTTTGATTGCTTCCGATTTAGAGACCACTTGTTTTTCAAGAATGTTTATTACATATCGATGGAAACGTACAAACCGCAGTTGCGGGAAGTTATCAATGAATTTTTGAGCTTCACTCTCATCAGCGTACAAACACATACAGTAAATCTCTTCTGAGAGTGCATCTAAATTCTTTGGATAATGACTAAGACCTAGGGTCTCTAATAGTGCACTTCTAACACGTTTTTCTTCTACTCCTATTTCGTTCATTGAAATCGAATCTGTAAAATAGGAAAGAGTGTGCCCATTTAGCTCGGCAAAACTTGATAGTTCACGAACCGTTTTTACAGATAACGCTGACTTATAAATAACATTATTTTTTTCTTTAATAAGTGCTCCATTTGCTGATATTAAAGTATCAATGCCGAGTGCAATTAGTTCTTCGCACAAATTATGTGGTCTCCCCGTTGCAACAACGACCTTAATACCTTTTTCATTAAGCCTTTTTATAGCCAATTTTGTGCTTTCAGGTATGCATCTATCCACTTCACTTAATATGGTCCCGTCAACATCAAAAAACACGATCTCGTACACTGCTAGAATCCCCCTATGATTAAAAATACCTTGCTCTAATAGACGTTAGTAACCCATAGAGTTCCATACTTAACTGAATTATCCTGCCCGTTAGTTGAGCAAAGGCTGCCGATTATGCCGGCAGCCTTATCTTGATAGTGTATGTAACTAACGTTTCTCGATAGCTCAGTATTCCCAGAATAGCGTTTCGTGATCTAGGAAGGCTTAATTCAATTCGGATTTCCCTACGATTCCTTATGTTTATAACCATCCACTATTAAATCTAACTTTCCTGTTTCTGGGTCGATTACAAGGCCATGAACTGGAATGTGTTTTGGCAGGAGGGGATGGTTCTTGACCGTTTGCACGCTTCCTTTAACGGAATCTTCAACACTATCGAAACCGTGTAGCCACTGTTGCAAATTAATTCCGGAACTTTCGAGGGTGTCGATAGTTTCGGAAGATATGCCGTTCTCCTTCATTTTATTAATGGTTTCGCCAGGGTCAATACAGCTCATCCCGCAATCATGATGTCCGACCACAAACACTTCATCGGCATTTAATTCATATACAGCAACAATAACGCTACGCATAACGCTGCCAAATGGGTGCAAAACAATCGCTCCAGCATCTTTAATGATTTTGGAATTTCCATCCTTAATATTTAACGCTCGGGGAAGAAGGTCGGTAAGCCTTGAGTCCATACAAGTTACAACAACCATCTTTCTATCTTTGAATCTAGATGCTTTATATTTTTCAAATTCCTTCTTCTCTACAAACTCCGAGTTAAAGTGTAACATATCATAAAGTCGGTCCAAGCTTCTCACCTCAATTTCTCTCTTGATATCTTATAATCTTATCATAACCTACGAAGCACCCTCAACATGCCAAACCGGTTCTTATTAGATGGTTTCGATAAATGAATCTAGTCAAAGCAAAAGAACCATCAGAAGCGCTACCAGTACGCAACTGACGATACTGTCGTAATGATTGGTAATGTAGGGTTTTGAACCCCTGTCCAGTACTTAAATGTTGTGGTTTTGCATGACAAGGGTTCAGAAAAGTGAACAGTAGCTTGCCAAAAACACAATCCCTCGCAGCATGCTGCTTAGGTTTTTCGGGGAGGTTGCATAACAGTGAAAGACCATAGGGGCGAAATAATTCACTCTCCGAAATCTGGCCAATCGAACCCTGCCGACATTGCAAGTAAATGTTCTATAGTGATACGGGATTTCCAATCATCCTCCTAAATACCGATCAGGTGTCTGCTCTCTTAGCCATCATTCCATTATTGTCATTCATAGAACACACTCCGCTTTGGATATATTTACTCTATTCCTACGTCATAACCAGGAACAAGGTAATGTTCGATTTTAACCGTTTGTTGGTCTTTGTCTCTCCCTACAACCTACCATGCCATCATAAAATCTGTCATTCGTCATGGTATGCTACCCG